>CAIWTI010000001.1 GCA_903915545.1 uncultured Actinomycetes bacterium
AAGGGTTGCTGCCCCGAGCGCCACGACTGCTGTGACGACCCCCCGGAGCCATCGGGCGCGAAAGCTCATGCGTCCAAGGTAGCGCCGAGTGCTGCCGTGCCGATACCCCTCGCACGAACTCTTAGCGAACGGGTGAGATGCGCACCGCTAGCGGGTCTGCTGAGCGCGACGCACGGTCTGTGCGGCGACAAACAGCAACAGCACGCCGAACATCTTGCGAAGGGTGCTGTCGGGCAGATGAAGCGCGGCGACAACGCCAATCTGCACACCGACGATCGAGACTGCCCCGATCACGAGCGCGGCGCGGACGTTGGTGTTGCCGAAGCGGATCTGACGCCAGGTGCCGATCACTGCGGTGGGAAGAATTGCAAGCAACGACGCCGCTTCGGCATGCAGCTGGGTCAGCCCGAGGCCGAGCACGAGCACAGGAACAAAGATGACTCCGCCGCCGACACCGAAAAGGCCGGCGAGTAGCCCGCCAACGAGGCCGGCGATCACGATCAGGAGCTCGGTCATACGAGGAGTCGCACTCCGATCGCCGCAAGGAGCACGCCGAACCCGTAGGTGAGCATTCGATTGGAGATGCGCTGCTGGAGCGACGATCCGATCAACACGCCTGCGACCGCCGGGATCCCGACGAGCGCGGCGGCTCCCGGCTTGAGTTCACCGTGGATCCCGTACGTAAGGGCGCCAGCAACAGATGCGATCACGATTGCCGCGAGCGACGTTGCGCTCGCCTGCCGCTGCTCGAACGCGCAGAACATCACGAGCAGCGGAACGATGATGATTCCGCCGCCAACGCCGAAGAGGGCCGAGAAGAAGCCCGCGACGAGACCTACGCCTGCGTACTTGACGATCGTTTCGCGCTCCAGTCCCATCGCCGAAGTATCACGATCGACGTGGCAGTTAGCGGAGCTGGTTTCTCCAGTCGGCTGGAACCTTGCCTTCGGGGCCTGGCGCCGGTTGCCCTGCAGGACGTGACGTGGGGCTCGCGAGTTCTGGGCCGTCCGCGTATGCCCGTTCGGGATACGACCAGAACCAATCTTCGCCTGGCTCAAAGCTCTGCATGATCGGATGGCCGGTTTCGAGCCAATGCTTGGTCGCGTGTCCGCTCGGAGACGAGTCGCAACAGCCGACGTGGCCGCACTCCGCGCAGCGCCGTAGATGGAGCCACCAGCCGGGCCCGTCTCCCGCGAGACACTCGACGCACCCGTGACCCGAGGGAGGCGCGGTTGGGTTGATGCCGGCCGTCATGCGGCGCCCTCAGCGGTGAAGCCGGTTACGACGTGGGTGCCATCGCAGAACGGCTTCTTCGACGACTCCCCGCAGCGACAAAGCGCCGTCTTCTCACCCGTCCACGCGGGACGTCCTGAGGAGCTGAGAATCGTCAGTGGCCCAGTGACGAGCAGCGGCCCGTCGGGGAGCGGTCGTACGGAGAGGGCCCCCTGCGCCTCGGCGAGCGGCTCGCCGCGTTCGCCGACAGCGCCACGATCGCGAAACTCGGCACCCTCGTGAGCGTTGTCGCAGAACGGCTTGTTGTTGGACTGTCCGCAACGGCAGAGCGCTGCGCGTGTCTTCAGACCAGGCGCATCTGCGGGGGCGCCGGCGATGGTGAGGTCGCCGTGGAAGTAGAGGGGACCCTTGTTGGAGATCGCGACGGTGTTTGTCGTTGGCGGCCGCTCGCTGATGCCGTCGGCTCGGACGTACGTGAGGGCGCCCGTTGGGCACCGTTCGACAATTGCGGCGGCATCCTCGACTGAGGCACGGTCGGGCTCACCCCATGGGGAGCGACCGCTCTTAAACACCGCGCCGTGCGCGCGCGTGCACTCCGAAACGTGGATACACAGGCGCCCGTCCCAACGAGCTGTCAGCTCGGCGCCGGGATAGTCGTAGAGGTAGGTCTCGTCGGTCATCCGCGTCCTTTCGTCGAAGCGCTCTCGTGTCCGTAAACGCCGATCGGGGCTCGGCCATTCCGCGACTGTCACAATCCTTGCATGTCCTCTGTCGTTGCAACGCTCGGTGACGATCTCCGCGCACTGCTCGGTGCCGATCGCGTGTCGGACTCCGCTGCAAACCGTGAACTCCACGGGCACGGAGAGTCGTACCACCCGACCGCCCCGCCCGACCTCGTTGTTTGGCCGACATCGTCCGAGGAGGTTGCTGCTGTCGTCACCGTATGTGCTCGACATGGGGTGCCGATCGTTCCGTTTGGCGCGGGAACATCGCTCGAAGGCCAGGTGTGCGCGATCGAGGGAGGGGTGAGCGTCGATCTGTCACGAATGAATCGCGTCCTCCGTGTCTCGGTCGAGGACATGGATGTGACGGTCGAGGCTGGCGTCACCCGGCTGCAGCTCGAAGGTGTCCTGCGGCCGCAAGGGGTCTTCTTTCCGGTTGACCCTGGAGCAGACGCGACGATCGGCGGGATGGTTTCCACCGGCGCGTCAGGGACGACAACCGTCCGCTACGGCGCAATGCGCGAGAACGTCGTGTCGCTCACAGTCGTGACAGCGGCAGGCGAGATCGTGCGCACGCGCTCGCGGGCGCGCAAGTCGTCAGCCGGGTACGACCTGACCCGACTGTTCGTTGGGGCCGAAGGGACGCTCGGGATCGTGACCGAAGCGACGCTCAGACTCCACCCGACGCCCGATGCGATGTCGGCCGCCGTCTCAGCCTTCCCAGGCCTTTCCGAAGCGGTCGAGTGTGTCGTCCAGACGATGCAGCAAGGGATTCCCGTGGCACGTATCGAGCTCCTCGATGCGGTGCAGCTCGACGCGATCAACCGTCGGTATGACCTTGGCTACGTCGCTGCACCGACGCTCTTCCTTGAGTTCCACGGCAACCGTCGCGAAGTGACCGAGCAGGCAGAGACGGTCGAAGAGATCGCGCGCGAGCTTGGCGCGCTCACCTGGACGTCAACGTCGGATGCGACCGAGCGCCACCGGCTGTGGGAGGCTCGGCATCACGCACACGAGGCGACGCTCGCGCTGCGGCCGGGTGCACGCACCGTTGTGACCGACGTGTGCGTTCCGATCTCACACCTGCAGCAATGCATCGAAGAGACCGAGGTCGACCTCGTCGAGAGCGGCCTCGTTGCACCGCTCGTCGGACATGTCGGAGATGGGAACTTCCACCTAGCGCTGCTTGTTGATCCGGCCGATGCGGAAGAGGTCGGTCGGGCAAAGGAGCTTGCGGAGAAGCTCGCGCGACGGGCGATTGCCCTCGACGGAACATGCACTGGCGAGCACGGCGTGGGGTACGGGAAAGCCAAGTTCTTGCCGCTCGAGCACGGCGAGGGCGGCATGCGACTGATGCAGGCGATCAAAGATGCCTTCGACCCCGACGGCATCTTCAATCCCGGGAAGATCTTCGAGAGCTAGATCCCGGTCGTGTCGAGCAGCTCTTTGAGCTGCTCGATGTTCACGTTGCCGCCGCTGCAGATCAGCCCAACCGTCTTGCCCGCAAGCCGGTCGCGCATGCGCATCGCGGCGGCGAGTGGTGATGCCCCGGCCGCCTCCACGAGCGAGCTGGTCGCGCCGATCATCCGAACCATCGCCTGCCGAATCTCGTCGTCATCGACGAGCACGAAGTCGTCGAGGTGTTCGCGCAGGATCGTTTGCGGAAGCTCGAAGCCAACCCTCGTCGCGAGCCCTTCCGCGAACGTGCCCATGTGGTCTTCCACGATTGTCCCCTCGCGCCACGACCGGAAAGCGGCGGGCGCGGCCGCGGCCTGAACGCCGATCACCTCGATCTCGGGACGCAATGCCTTGCCGGCAATACAGGCGCCCGCGGCACCGCTGCCGCCTCCGATCGGGACGATGATCATGTCGAGATCGGGGCGGTCGCCAAGCATCTCAAGCGTGTGCGTAGCGACGCCAGCGATCAAATGCGGCTCGTTTCCTGAATGGACGTACCGGTAGCCGCGCTCAGCTGCGAGTTCGGCGCAACCCTCGCGCGCCTCGTCAAAATCGGCCCCGAACAGGATCACATCGGCGCCAAGCCCACGGATCGCCGCCACCTTTAGCGGATTCGCGTTCTCGGGCACGCAGATTGTCGCGTTCGTCTGAGCTAGCCGGGCTGCGTAGGCAACCGACTGACCGTGGTTGCCGGTCGATGCGGCGATCAGACCTCGTTCGCGCTCCTCAGCCGAGAGCTGCAGCGCGAGATTCACACCGCCACGCACTTTGAACGCCCCCGTCGGGAGAAAGTTCTCGTGCTTGACGTACACCTCGGCTCCGAGCAGCTCGCACAGGCGGGGGTAGCGGCGAAGCGGGGTGGGTGCCAGATGCGGCCTGATCCGTTCGGCCGCAGCGGTGACGTCAGCCAGGGTGATCTGCGCGTCGGACACGGCTGAGATCTTCGCACGATTCGCAGCAGTCGTTTGACCTTTTCGCGCTGCACGTCAATACTCGATGTGTGATGACGCGCCGCGCCCCACTCATCCTTGCCATGCTCGCTGCCCTTGTGTCGGTTGCTGCGGGCCAGGCGGCTGCGAAGAAGCCGTGCAAGCCCGCAGCCAAAGCGAAGTGCGCTGGCGCGAATCTCAAAGGTGTGAACCTCGCTGGGAAGTCGCTCAACTTCATTGATCTGACTGGTGCGAACCTTGCAGGTGCGAACCTCAAGGGTGCGAGCATGATCGGCGCAAACCTCACGGGCGCGAACTTGACCGGCGCCGACTTTTCGGGCGTCAACATGAACCGCTCGACGATGAACAACGCGATCGTGAGCGGCGCGCATTTTGCTGGCGCAAACATGCTCGAGATCCACGCGGGCAAGCTGACGGCGATCGGAACGGACTTCACGAAGGCCTACCTCCAGGCTGGGCTGCTGACGGGGGGCAACTTCACGAACGCGATCTTCGCCGGTGCGACGATGAACGGCGAAGGGTCAGCGGAAGGTGAGAATGACGCGTCGCGAAACGTCGATCTGACAGGCGCAATTCTTAAGGGTGCAGACTTCACCGGGGCAAATCTGAATGCCGCGATCATGGCGTCGTCGCAGCTTCAAGGCGCGACGCTCACGAACGCTGATCTCACGGCTGCGAGCATCAACGCCGCGAACCTCACGGGTGCGAAGACGTCGGGAATCATCACCGCAGACCTTCAGTGGTCTGCCGCGACCGTGTGTCCGAGTGGCGCGGCCGCGAAGTCCATCGCGGGTGGTTGTTTCCCGCCGGTCGCGGGCACAACCACCACCAGCGGCTAGCGGAATCCCGTAAGGCACCCTTCCGAGGTGGAAGGTTTGCCATATCGCGGACTCTGTCCTCTCTGTCGCTACGTGCGGCCCGTTGAGGGTAGGCACGGTGCGCGCTACCTGCTTTGCACGAACAGTGCGGTGAGCGCCAAGTATCCGCCGCAGCCCGTTGGTCGCTGCCTCGGTTTCACGCCTCATGACGCGGTCGATCCGCCCGCGCCCACAGACGTCCACGAATAGAGTTGCAGGGTGGCTGGACCTGCCCCAATCGATTGGGCTGTCGCTCCGGAAGATGCTGGGACGCGTGAGATCGCCGATGGTCTCTGGCGCCTGCGGCTTCCTCTGCCGTGGGAAGGCATTCCGCACGTCAATGCCTTCGCCATGGCTGACCTCGACGGAGGAGCGATCCTCGTCGACTGTGGGAGCGCCGGCCATCCGACGTTGACCGCGGCCCTCTTCCATGCGTTGCGCGAGACCCCGTGGCGGCCCTCGGACATCTCGCAGCTCATCTTGACCCACTACCACTCGGACCACGCAGGTCTCGCCGCGTCGCTTGTCGAGCAAAGCGGCTGCCAGGTGCTTGGCCATCCGGCTGTCGAGCACTTCACAGACGGGACAACTCGACCCGAGGAGATTGCCGCCGCTCGGCGCCAGCGGGCGTGGCAGGAAGGCGTGCCAGATGGCCTGCTCGACATGGTCGCCGACGTCACCGAAGAGCTGATCGGGATCGACGCGCCGCTCGTGCCCGACGTCGCGCTCGCCGAGGGAGACCGTATCCCGTCGGCGCTGGGAGTGTGGGAGGTGATCGAGACGCCGGGCCACGCGCCAACGCATCTCTGCTTGTTCCAACAAGAGAGTGGGATCCTGATCGCGGGCGACCTCTTGGCGCCGGGCTACTTTCCGTACTTCGACTATGGCTATACGCAGGATCCCGTGGCCGAATATTTCCTCTCGCTTGAGAAGGTCGACGACCTGAATAACGT
>CAIWTI010000002.1 GCA_903915545.1 uncultured Actinomycetes bacterium
CTGTTCCATGTGGCGCGTGATGACAGTGGATCGTGTGCGATTAATGTTTGGTAAAATTCGAGGCGCAGGTTGAGACGAGGTCTGGGTGCAATGCCCGCCTCACGTTGACTTGAATACGGGCCGTTAGCTCAGCTGGTAGAGCAGTTGACTCTTAATCAATTGGTCGTAGGTTCGATCCCTACACGGCCCACCAATTTTCGAAAGCACGTCATGCGGCCTTGAGAACGAACTCAAGGTGGATTTCGTCGTACGGGAACACCACGCCGCAACCCTCAGCGCGATTCAGAAGTCCGGCCTTGAGCAGCAGGTGAACGTCGCTCCGGGCGGCTCGCCCATCACGTCCGCCTCCCACGGATACCACGACGGCCAGAACCTATCGGGACCCGACGAAGAGCCCGATGCCCACCAGTCAGCACGTTCGAAAGCAGCCCTTCGGATGTAGACGAAAGTCTGGCGTCGCGCTTGCTTGCGAGCCGGTGCTCAGTCCACGAGCAAGACAGGTCAGGGTCTCGCAGGACCCGTGCGTCGACGGGCGTGTGGGGCGCGGACCGAACGGCCGCTCCGGTGGCGCGTGGGTCGGCCGCGCCGCAAGGCAGACCGCGGTGGTCTTGCCCGTCAGCGCGACCGACGCTGCGTCTCACTCAGGCGAGCGCGTAGAGGCACTCCACAAAGGAGGCGATGGCGCCGTCGAGTCCCTGCACCTTCGGATTGGTCGAGTCGATCAGGTAGTACTCGTCGGGCGCATGGGCACCGGTGCCGTTGCCGAGCCCGAAGCCGAGCGCGGCCAGGCTGAGCGGTGGGCTCGTGAACCGGTAGCCAGGCCAGGAGCCGGGGCTGCGCGGCACGACCTGCGGTGTCAGCCCGAGCGTCCGGTAGGTGCCGAGGATCGCTTGCCCGAGCCGGCTATCCGGGTCTGTCTGCGTCGGGTCGTAGCCGCCGGTCATGTTCACCTCGATGTCCCCAAAACCGTGCTTGGCAAGGTGGGCTTTGAGCTTGGCGAGCGTATCGGCCGCCGTCATGTCGGGAACGAGACGCATGTCGATCTTGGCGACGGCGCGATGGGGCAGTACCGTCTTGCCGCCCGGTCCCGTGTAGCCGCCGACAAGTCCTTCGATATTGATCGTCGGCTGTGAGTAGAGCCGCATGAGCGAGTCTTCCCAGTTGAGGTCGTGCACCCAGTGCATCACCCCAAGCTCCGTCTTCATGACCTGTTCAGGGACCGTCGCGGCGTAGGTCTTGACCATCTGCTGCTGCGCCGGGCTCAGGGGTCTTGCGCGCTCGAAGAAGCCCTCCACGGCAGGGGTGTGGCCATCCTTCTCTACCAGCGTGTTCAGTGCCTGCACGAGGTGCCAGGAGGGCGAGTCCACCTGCGCCTCCAGGCTCGAGTGCACGTCCTTCTTGGGGCCCCGGCCCCAAGTCTCGCCGCTCGCGACGAGCTCGAGTTCAACGATTCCCTTCGCGCCGAGACTGACCTCGATGCTGCCGTCGCTCTGCTGCGCGGCGTCCGTCAGCAACACGCCGATGCAGCCCTTGAGCGCAGCC
>CAIWTI010000003.1 GCA_903915545.1 uncultured Actinomycetes bacterium
CTGCTCGCACCGCCGCGGCAGCGATCGGTTCGCGCATGAGCGCGTACCCCGAAATGAAGAGCGCGTCGCTCGCGAACCACGCGCGCTCAAGCTCGTCGGGACGTAGCTCCGGCGCCGAGCCGCGATCGGAGGCCATTGAGCGTTCGCCCGACTCCGCGATCGAGACGACGATTCCCGTCCGCCCGACCCGCGGCCCCGTGACGTCAACCCCGTAGCCCGCGAGTTCGTGGGCAACGATCTCGCCTGCGTCGTCGTCGCCGCGCTTGCCGACGTACCGAGCCTCTGCCCCCATGGTCGCCGCCCATGACGCGACGTTCGCCGCCTGTCCGCCAGCGCACGCGCGCGTGGTTGCGGGCCGATCGTCATCAGGGACAAGCGGTCCCTCGAGATGCACGATCACGTCGAGCAAGAGGTCGCCGAGCGTCGTCACGCGCATGGCTCAGCTGTTTTCGGGACGGGAGGACGACACGGGAGTCACCCTAGTCGATCGCCCTACACTGGCCAGGTGCGCGGGAACACGAACGGCAGGAGCAAGCGGCGGCGAGTGCGGCTTGCCCTCGGCGGTGCAGTTGGCGTTGCCGGGACGGTGGTCACGCTTCGGCGTAAGCGACGACGCCTCGTCGACTCGCCTGTAGGTCTTGCCGCGTTCGAGAGCGCCCCGTGCTTTGCCGAGTTGCTTGAGGCTCAGCCTGGTGCTGAGAGCGACACCGGCACGTTGAACGCCGAGTAGCTGTGCGTCATGAAGTGGGCCGCGGCGACCATTCGCAGCTCCAACGGGCGATGCGAGACGGGGTCGACGCGTAGGCGGAACCACGCCGGGAACGTGGGGTCGTAGAACGTGATCCAGCCGTCGCGGGCCTCGTAGATGTCGCGTGCGGCCGCCGTCCAGTCGTTGAACGGGACGAGCGGCGGATCTTGGGTGGTGTGCGTCCATGGGCCGTGCGCGATGCGATCCCAGCGTTGCTTGCCGAGCACGACACCTGACGTGCCGATGATCGTGCGGTCGGCCGCGGCGGTGATGGTGTAGCCGAAGCTGGCGGGTGCCTTCTCGCGGAAGATCGTGATCTGGGCGTTGTTCGCGAGCGAGGCGAGCGACTCGCGCACCGTCACGGTTCGCAGTGCGCGATATGCCGCTGTGGTTGCGCGCAAGAGGTCGGTTGCAGGGATCAGCTCGATCGGTAGCTGGAAGGTGACCGGCGTTCCGTCGATCAGCACGCGCGTCTGCGTGCCGTGGACGGGTGCGACGAAGCAGCCGCGACCGCAACTCGTGGGTGTTGTCCCGTTGATGCGCACGGTGAGGTCGCTTGGCGCCGTGCCATCGGAGCCGATCACCGTCACCTGCGCCCGCGAACCGTCGAAGGCGAGCGCGATCGCGTACGGCCCAAGCTCTTGCGCATCGACGTACGCGTTTGCGGGAGGCGCAGGGGGGATGTCGAGCAGAGATGGGGCGTTCGACGGCGTCAACGCCTTGGCGCCGGCCCTGCCAGGCTGGAGGTCTGTCAGCAGGCCGGCGGCCAGCACGACGACGGCGAGAAAGCTGATCTCGGCTGCAAGCAGGCGCCCAGCGTTGCCTGAGGCCAGGCGGCGGCGCGCAAATCGGCCGACGATCAAGGCCGAGGCGAACAGCGCAGTCTTCGCGACGATCGCCCGTCCGTACGGCGTCGACCACAGCTGGGAGAGCGACCCGAGTTCGGTGAGCGCGCGCGAGCCGCCGGCGGCCGCCAGCACGATCACCGCCGGCCCCGCGATCGCACCAAAGCGGTGGAGGACAGGCTGTCGCTCGGCAGTGGCGACGCGCGGGAGCGCAATGGCGAGACCGATCAGGCCGCCAATCCAGATCGCTGCCGTGCCGAGATGCAGGACGTCGGCGACGGGCGAGAGCACCTTCGTCTGGCTCGCATCGAGCGAGTGGCCCGAGAGCGTCGGTGCGGCAAGCAATGCGACCGAAGCTCCGTACGCTCCGAATCGCAGGGCTCCGAAGCGCGGCGCGAGTGCCGCACACCCGGCCCCGATGCCGGCCACGATGGCAGCCGCGCTCACCCACAGGTCAAAGCGGGTTCCGCCCACACCCTTCGTATGCGCCAGCGCATCTGCGCCAACGAAGGCCAGCGCCAGGCCAAGGAACGACACGTGCGCGAGCGGTCGCGCCAGGCTGCGCTCAACTCCAAGTGGACGCAGGACGACGACCGCGAACACCGCCAGCCCCGCGGCCAGGAGTGTTCCGGCAAGGAAGAGCCAGCGCATGATCACGCGCTCCCAGGTGACGGTTCCGGCGGCCGTGAGCACCGCAACGGGTGTCGTCGCGGCGCGGCCAACGCCGAACGCGATCACGCCCTCTTCCTCGTGCCCGTCTTGGCTGACGACGCTCCAGCGCACCGTGAAGTTGCCCTGGCCGAGGTTGGTGCGAAACGGGATGACGAGCGTGCGGCTGTCGGTGATCCGCGGCGGTCCGCCGAGCACGCTCGTGCCGTCGTTACGGACTGCCGCATTGCGCGGCCCAACGCGAACGGAGCTGTCGAAGGTGACCACGGCACCACGTGGCGCAGCGGCGACGACCACGCCGTTGACGGGCGACGCCGACAGCACGATCGCGTGCGCCGCAGCATTCGATGCGCCCGCGAGTGCGGCAACGATGACGAGCAGCGGCAGAAGGGCACGTCTCACTTGGTCGAGGCTAGCGGGCCGAGGGCACTGGTACCCTTCTGCACCTAATGCCGATCTACGAATACAAGTGTCCGAACGGCCACCTCTTCGAGGTCTTTCATGGCATGACCGAGAACGGTCCTGAAAAATGCGACGAATGCGGCGCCTCGCCGCTTGAGCGCGTGCTTTTCCCGGTCGCGGTGCATTACAAGGGCTCCGGTTTCTACTCGACTGACTACGGCCGCAGTGGCCGCAAGGCGGGCTCGAGTAGCGGCGATTCATCCTCGTCGTCGGATTCGTCGTCCGACTCAGGATCGTCGAAGGCGCCCGAAACCAGCACCAGCTCCGACTGAGTCCGTTGCGGGCACAAGCCCGCTACCCGGCCCGTCTACGGCGCGATCGTGTGTCCGACCGCGCAGCCTGGGCCGTACGTGGTCGTTGGCGGCTGCGGCGCCGAGGCACCCGCCCACATCGAGAGAATGTTGCGGTTGTCTTCCGACGGAATGATCGCCGAGCCGGCATTCGTCGAGGCCGTGTCGCCGCCGAGTCGGCAGTAGAGCGTCGAGCTGGCCGACGCGCGGAACTTCACCCAGCCGAGCTGGAGCACGTCGGTTGTCGAGAGGTCGGTAGTCAGCGGCTTGACGAGCGATCCGCCGTTCCACGGCAGGCCCAGCATCGTGCCGATCGACGTCATCTTCGCCATCGTCGCCTGCAGCACCGCCTGCTGCCTGCCTGCGCGGGCCATGTCCGTTTCCCGCGGGTTGAGCAGGTTCTCGCGGATGCGCGAGTAGATCAGCGCCCGCTGGCCACTCATCGTCTGCGGGCCCTTGTGGAAGCGCCAGCCCGGCCAGGCGGAGCACGCGGCCGCTGTCTTGAATGGACAGTCGAAACGGTTCGAGAGAATCGGGGCCGGGACGTTGATCGTGACTCCCCCGAGCGAGTTGATCAGTTCCTTGAACGACGAGAAGTCGACGACGATCACGTGGTTGATCGAAAGGCCCGTGAACTCGTGCACGGTTGCAAGCGCGAGCGCTGGCCCACCCGCTTGGAAGGCGGCGTTGATCTTCGTGTTGCCGAGCCCGGGCACGTGCACGTAGAGATCGCGCGGGATCGTGAGGTAGGCGAGCCGGTGGTGCGACGGATCGGTGCGGAGTAGCTCGATCGAGTCGGAGTGCCGGTCGCCCGCTCGCGACTTGATCGGGGCCGAGTCGGTGCCGAGCAGCAAGATCGTCGTTGGCGACGAGAACAGCAGCCCGTTCTGTGGGGCGAGCTGACGCTTTGCCGAGGCGGGCAGGCGCTTATTCGCCTTCGCCATTCCGCCCGAGACAGCGCTCCAGCTACCAATGCCCCAGAGCACGAGCAGCACGAGGAGCCCCGCGAACCCCAGCAGCAGACTGCGCCGCCAGCCCATCCGCCGCAGCATCCGGAGGCCCAGGCCACCACGCACGGGCGTCGGTGCGGCATCCGCACGTCGTCGCTCGTCGCGTTCACGCCGATCGCGGCGTGGCTGCCGCAAGGTCGGCGCCGGAACCTTCCCCTTCTGGCGACCACCCCGGTAGACGCGGTACGGCTTCTCGTCCTCCGCCATTCGCGGAGTAGGCTACCCGGCGACCGTGACGGGCCCGACCGAGATAACGAAACCGCAAGGACGTGTGCTTGGCGTCGACCTCGGCGGCACGAAGATCCTCACAGGCGTTGTCGACCAGGCCGGGGCGGTGCACGACACGATCGAGCATGCGACGCCCGTCGGGTCGCAGAGCGATCTCCTCGACGCGCTCGTGCGTGTCGTTTCCGAGTCGCTGCACCCGGGGATCGAGGCCGTCGGCTTCGGTATTCCGGCCCGCATCGACCAGCGCACCGGATTGGCGCTTGGCGCGGTGAACATCCCGCTCGACAACGTGCCGTTCGTCGAGGAGATGCAACGCCGCTTGGGTGTGCGGGTCGCGGTCGCCAACGATGCAAGTGCCGCGGCGCTCGGCGAATTTCGCTTTGGCGCGGGGCGGGGGTCGACCAACATGGTCATGCTCACGCTCGGAACAGGCGTCGGCGGCGGTGTCGTGATCGGCGGTCGCCTGTATCCAGGCTGGAGCGAGCTCGGCCACATGGTGATCGTCGAGGATGGCGAGCCCTGCCAGGGCACGTGCTCAGGCCACGGGCACGTCGAGGCGTACTGCTCCGGGCTTGCGGCCGAGCGTGTCGCGC
The DNA here is from genome assembly GCA_903915545.1 of uncultured Actinomycetes bacterium. Taxonomy (GTDB): domain Bacteria; phylum Actinomycetota; class Thermoleophilia; order Gaiellales; family Gaiellaceae; genus PALSA-600. The sequence continues at coordinate 4,846 of CAIWTI010000003.1, forward strand.
GAGCAGCGCTCGGGCCAGCCGCGACCGCGCACGACCTTGTGGAGCAGCGTCATCCGGCGCTCGAGCAGATCGGGCGTCATCTCGGTGCCGCGATTGCTGGGCTCGTCAACATCTTTGGCCCCGACGTGGTTGTGGTCGGCGGCGGCTTCGGGATCGGGGCGGGAGAGCTACTTCTTGGCCCGGCGCGAGACGTTCTGGCTGTCGAGGCGCTGCGCCCCGGAGGCGTGATTCCGGTTGTTGGCGCGGAGCTCGGCGAGCGTGCCGGCCTCGTGGGTGCGGGCCTGCTCGCGCTCGAGGCGCTCGGGTAGGTCAGCGGTGCCGCTCGCGGTCTGCGCCACGCCGATCGGAAACCTCGAGGACATCACCTTCCGCGTGCTCGCCGAGCTACGCGCGGCTTCGGTCGTGCTCGCCGAAGACACCCGGCACACCCGCATCCTGTTCGACCGTTACGAGATCACCACTCCGCTCCTCTCGTGCCACGAGCACAACGAAGCGGCACGCGCGGCCGAGATCGTGCCACGGCTGCTTGCGGGTGAGCGAATTGCTCTGGTCACCGACGCGGGGCTGCCCGGGGTGTCTGATCCGGGCGGGCGCGTGATTGCGGCAGCGATCGATGCGGGGGCAGAGGTGACGGTACTGCCGGGCGCGTCGGCGGTCGAGACGGCGCTTGTCGCGAGCGGCCTCGTGGGCGAGCGGTACGCGTTCATCGGCTTCTTGCCACGCAAAGATGGCGAGCTGCGGGAGCTGTGGGCCGAGCTTGCGTCGACGGCGTGGCCGACGGTCGCGTTCGAATCGCCCAAGCGGCTGCCAAAGACGCTTGCGTCGCTTGCCGCTGCCGATCCGGGCCGCCGCGTGGCCGTCTGCCGAGAGCTGACCAAGAAGTTTGAGGAGGTCGTCCGCGGCACCGCGTCGGAGGTTGCGGCCCGTATTACGGAGCCGCCACCAGGTGAGATCGTGCTCGTGCTCGGGCCGGGGGATGCAGCGGCCGGTGCTGCCGTCGAAGCTGCGGCGCGAGCTGCGGTCGCGAAGCTCGTGGAGGCAGGGACGCCGCGGAAGGTCGCTGCCGAAGTCGTCTCCGAGCTGACCGACGTGTCTCGAAACGATCTGTATCGCGACGGTCTGTAACAGCGCTGAAACGGCGTTTGTAGCAACTCTGTAAGCAAAATTGACAACGCGCGATACGCGCACCTACCGTGGCCGAACAAACGTTCTCTCGTTCGACAACACGGAGGTGGTGGCATGCGGCGGCTCGCGCTTGTCGTCTTGGTCTTGGTGGCGTTCGTCGGTCAACCGACCGCGAACTCGTCCCCGTCAACGTGGGTGTGGCCCGTTGATGGTGTCGTGCTTGCGCCGTTCACGTTCGACTCGGCGCATCCGTATGCGGCCGGGCAACATCGGGGTATCGATATCGGTGGGCCTGCGGCTGGTTCGGTTAAGGCTCCTGTAGCCGGGAGCGTGACATTCGCCGGAACGGTGCCGTCGAACGGTAAGAGCGTCACAATCCTCACGTCCGACGGCTATTCCGTGACGCTCGTCCACCTCGGCTCGATCACCGTGGCAAAGGGCGCGTCGGTCGCAGCAGGCGACGGCGTCGGGACACTCGGCCCAACGGGCGATCCTGAAGTCGACGGCCCCTACGTCCACCTTGGTGTTCGGCTTGCCGCCAACGCGCAGGGGTATCTCGACCCGGTGAGCTTCTTGCCCGTGCGTGTGCCCGCTCCGCCCGTCCTCGTGACGCCCACGGCTAGTCCCACTGCGCCCGCATCGACTCCGGTCTCGGTGCCCGCTCCGGTTGTCAGCGCTCCTGTCGAAGCCACGCCGACGGTGACGACGCCCACGGTGACGACGCCCACCGTTTCGACACCGACCGCCACGACACCGACCGCCACGGCACCCGCCGTCACGACACCCGCCGTCACGACACCGACCGTCACGACACCGACCGTGTCGACTCCGGCCGTGTCGATCCCGACGTTGACCGTCGCGGCCGCGCCTGCTGCCGCGGATCCGGCCCCCGCTACGCCAGCACCAGTAACGACGACGACGACCACGACGACGATCACGACGACCACGGCCGTGGCTGATCCAACGCCAACGCCTTCCGTCACACCCGTTGCAGAACCCGTCACGGTTATGGCGCCGGCGACGGTTGCCGTGGCACCAACGGTGGTCGACGGCCTTGGAGAGCCTCCTGTCGAGGCGACTACGGATGATCCGACTCGAGCAGCGGCCACGCAGGACACCGATGTCGATCCGGGAGTCGCCGAGCCCGCAGCAACCGCGGTCACAGCCTTCGTTTCGGCCCCAGGTGTCCCAGCGACTCCCGCCATCCCGCAGCGATCCCGACCTGCTGCCGCCACGACCGCCGAACCGGTCGGCACCCCGAACCTCCCGGCCGTCCATCAGACGCTGGGTGCCCAGACGGTCGTCTCTGCGAGCCGCTCGATCTCGACGTTCAGTCGACTGCCGCTCCGGTCCGTGGCTGCAGCCGCCGCGGTCGGGGTTGCCTACAGCCGCTCGCCGCTGATGGGCGACCGAACCGCGGTCGCGCCGCGCGTTCCGTCATCTCCGTCAGGTTGGCCTGCCTGGGTGATCGGGTCGGCATCCCTCACAGCGCTCGGCGCGGTTGCCGCACGCCGTCTAACGGCAGGGAAGAGGCGGCCTCGTATCATGGGTCGCGATGAGCTACTTCCTCTCGACCCCGATCTACTACGTGAACTCGACGCCGCACATCGGGCACGCCTACACGACGTGCGCCGCCGACATCCTCGTGCGGCACATGGCGCAGCGCGGCGAGGAGACGTTCTTCCTCACGGGCGTCGACGAGCACGCAACGAAAGTCTTTCGGGTCGCCGAGGAATTGGGACTCGCACCGCAGGAGTACACCGACCAGATCGTGGGGGCCTGGCGCGACCTGCCAGCGCGACTGAACGCTCGCCCCGACTTCTTCATTCGAACGAGCGATGAGGGGCACAAGGTCTTCGTCCGTGACTTCCTCCAGACGATCTACGACAACGGCGATGTGTACGAGGACGTCTACTCGGGCCTCTACTGCGTCGGGTGCGAAGAGTTCAAGACCGCAGACAGCCTCGTCGACGGCAAGTGTCCGATTCACGACACCGTCCCCGAGCAGATCGAAGAGAAGAACTACTTCTTCAGACTGTCGGCCTACCAGGACAAGCTGCTCGCCTACTACGACGCGCATCCCGACTGGGTGCTGCCAGACTTTCGTTTCAACGAGGCGCGAAGCTTCATTGCGGGCGGCCTTCAGGACTTCTCGATCTCGCGCGCGGGCCAGCCCTGGGGCATCGCGCTGCCGTGGGACGAGAGCCAGGTCGCTTACGTCTGGGCCGACGCCCTCATCAACTACTTGAGTGCGCTCACCTACGCCCGCCCGGGCGAGGATCTTCGCGCGACGTTCTGGCCTGGTGCACGCCACCTGATGGCGAAAGACATCATCCGGTTCCACTGCGTCTACTGGCCCGCGATGTTGATGGCGGCAGGCTACGAGCTGCCGCAGCAGATCTTTGTGCACGGCTACCTGCTGCTCGACGACAAGAAGATCTCGAAGTCGCTCGGCAACGTCGTCGACCCGCTCGATCTGATCGACATCTACGGCGCCGACCCGGTGCGGTACTGGTGTGCGCGGGCAGTCACGTTCGGGCAAGACGGCAGCGCCTCGATCGAAGGGATCCGCGAGCGGTACGAGCGTGAGCTCGGCAACGACCTCGGCAACCTCCTGTCGCGCACGACCGCAATGATCGCCAAGTACCTCGGCGGTTCAATCGGCCCGAAAGAAGGGGTGACGGGCGGGAACGCGACGCTCGCAGCCGACGTCGCGACGATGCACGCGGGCGTGCTTGCCGACCTCGACAAGTTCGACATCACAAGCGCCGTCGACAAGATCTGGCTCGTCGTCCGCTCGCTCAATCGCTACGTCACAGAGAGCGCACCGTGGGAGATGGCAAAAGATCCGGCGAAGGCCGCTGCGCTCGAAGCCGTCCTCTACGACCTCGCCGACGGGCTGCGACTCGTCGCAGTCGCGCTCGCCGCGTACCTGCCCGAGACCGCACCCAAGATCCTCGCCGCCCTTGGTCAGCCCGACGACCTGTCGTTCGACCGGGTCGCCTACGGCCAGCTCGTCGCCGCCACGGGGATCGAGGGCGCTTCGCCGCTCTTCCCGCGCCTCGAGACACCCGAAGCGTGATCGACACGCACGCCCACCTGGGCGTGGCCGAGGCCGGGGAGATCCTGGCCCGCGCGCGAGACGCCGGTGTTAGCCGCGTCCTCCTCGTCGCCACGTCCGTTGGTGCAGCACCCGACGCCCTCCAGATCGCCCACAGCGAACCCGGCGTTGCTGCCATCCTCGGCATCCACCCCCACGAGTCGGGTACCGCCACCGACGCCGACTTCGTCGAACTCCGCCGGCTCCTCGCTGATGAAAAGGCCGTTGGTGTGGGGGAGACGGGCCTCGACTGGTTCCGCGACTACGCCACCCCAGACGATCAACGCCGGGTCTTCGCAGCACAGCTCGACATCGCCGCCGAAACACGCAAGCCCGTGATCATCCACACCCGTGCAGCCGACGAGGACACGCTCGCGATGCTCCGACCGCACACGGGAGACGTGATCCTCCACTGCTTCTCGAGCCCCGCCATGCTCCCCGACGCGATCGAGCGCGGGTGGTACGTCTCGTTCGCCGGCAACGTCACCTACAAGAACGCCTACGAACTTCGTGCCGCCGCACGCGCCGTCCCGGCCGAACGGATCCTGGCCGAAACCGACTGCCCCTACCTTGCGCCCCAGGCGTTCCGCGGCCAAACCAACGAGCCCGCCTACGTCATGCACACCCTCGCCGTGCTCGCCGAAGCACGCGGCGAGGAGCCTGCGGCACTCGAAGCGCAGATCGACGCCAACGCGACGCGGGTGTTTGGCCTGTGAAAGTTGCGCCGAAGAAGAAGTTCGGGCAGCACTTCCTCGTCGACAAGAACATCCTTGATGTCATCGAGCGACTCGCCGAACTCGACCCCGCCGACGTCGTGCTTGAGATCGGGCCAGGACTCGGCATCCTCACCCGCTACCTCGCGACGCGCGTCGCCGCGGTTCACGCGATCGAGATCGACAAGAGTCTCTCGTCGCACCTCCAAGACATCGACAAGGTGGAGCTGCACTGGGGCGACGCGCTCGCGATGGATCTCACGACGCTCGACCCGACTCCGAACAAGCTGGTCGCCAACCTCCCGTACAACGTCGCCACACCGATCGTTGCCGAGAGCCTTGCGTTCGAAGCGATCCAATCGTGGTGCGTGATGGTGCAGAAAGAGGTCGCCGAGCGCTTCTTCGCCTGGCCGAGCACGAAGGCGTACGGCTCGGTTTCGGTGCTGATGCAGCTTTCCGTTGAGCGCACCGGCTACCACCCCGTCTCGCGCGAGGTGTTCCGGCCGCCGCCCAACGTCGAATCAGCGCTCGTCGCGTTCAGCCGCATCGGACCAGGCCCAACCAAGCAGCTGAAGCAGGTTGTCGAGGGCGCGTTCTCGCATCGCCGCAAGACGCTCGCAAACTCGCTGTCGCTCTCGGGCATCGTCTCGCGCGAGAAGGTGTCCGCGGTACTTGAGGAACTCGGACTCGACCCAGGAGCGCGAGCAGAGGAGCTTAAGCCAACCGACTTCGTCGCGCTCGCCGCCGCC
>CAIWTI010000004.1 GCA_903915545.1 uncultured Actinomycetes bacterium
CGCCCGCAGCGCGCTCGCCGGCACCACATCCTCGTCGGACGCCACCGCCGTCTCGCCGCCCTTCGTCAGGAGATACTTCCAGCGCTGGATCAACGAGCGCGCGACGCCGAGCTCACGGCTGAGCTCGGCCGCCGTCACCTCGCCGCGCACAATCCGTTCCACCTGATCGCGTTTGAACTCCGCACTGTACCGCCGGTACCCCGGTCCCTTCGCCATCGTCCCCAACCTCGCCTCCAAGACTCTGAGAGTGTACCTCAATCAGAGTGTCTCGGCGAATCGGGGAGCACTACAGCTACCCAGGCGTTCCGTGAGCTGCCGTGCTGAAGTGGGAGCGTTACTAGTGTCGAGCTGATAGGCCAGCATCAGCGCACGTCGTGCCTCTACCGGATCTTCGGCACGGTAGTCCGGCCCTTGTTCCGCAACGCGACGTGCACACGCGAGCAGCGACGGATCGTCTACGTGTAGCAAGTAGCGGAAATCCCGCGAAAGGGCGCCTTCCGAGTCCGGGACTTCTCCCGGCAGCATGCCGGCGGCGCGACGAAGTGAAGTCCAGCCGCTTGGGCGGGATTCGCGATAGACGTCGTCAATATCGATCCCCTGGTCTCGCAGAAACGATCCAAGCGTTACCGAGCCTATACCTGCGATCGCGGAGTACGCTTGAAGCTCCATCGCGAGGCGCTGCCACCGATGTTGGGTGAGTGCGCGGAGGCTGCCAAGCACCTGTTCACGCGCCTGGAGAGCGAGGTGAATGTGACATCCCGGGGGCAGACCGTGAAATCCGTTCTGCACCGCGTCCGTCAGTGCCGTCCGCGTCAGTCCGGTGATGCTCGACAGTAACCGGTCGAAACGGAAGTCCACTTTGTGTTGACCGATAAAATCCAGAATCAGGCATCCCGTCTTACCAGGCGAGAGGCGCAGCCCACGTCCAATCTGCTGTTGAAACAGCAGCGCACTTTGGGTGGGTCGTAGCAACAAGAGTGTGTCGACGGTCGGAAGATCGACACCCTCGTTGAAGAGATCTACTGTGACAAGCACGCAAAGGCGGCCAGTCTTGAGGCCGTCGATAGCGCGTACACGATCACGTTCCGGAGTCTCACCGATGACGACCTCAGCAGGGAGGCCAGCTTCCGTGAAGTAGGAAGCCATGAAGCGCGCGTGCTCCACTGACACGCAGAATGCAATCGCCCTGCTGGTCCGTGGTGATGACGCAAGGCGATGCCACTCCGTGAGCACCAAACGCGCCCGATCAGCGTTCTGCGCAACTCTCGCAGCAATTGCAGCGGCCTCACCGGGCCTGTCCCACGGCACCTCCGTAAAGTCCGTGGCATCGTCAGACGCGTAGTACTCAAACGGTGCGAGCAGTTGCATTTCCAGCGCATCCCACAAGCGCAGCTCGACTGCCGGTGACTGGTCGGGGCGGGCATCAAAGTACACGCCGAGCGGCTGGCCGTCCGTACGCTCTGGTGTAGCAGTTAGTCCCAGCAATTCCGCAGGCCGCACCGCCGTTACGAACGCGTTAAACCGTGCCGCCGCCATGCGATGACACTCGTCGATTACGACGGTGTGCCAGTAGTCGGCACCAAGGCGCGCAACGAGATCGCGAGATGCCAGGCTGTCGATCGATGCAAATAGGAAGTCGTGCTGTGTGAGTGTCACTCCACCAGTGAACAGCTCACCAAACGAACTATCGCGCAGGACCGCTCGGTACACCGCGAGTGCCTGTCGTAGGATTTGCGCTCGGTGGGCGACGAACAGCAGGCGCGGCCTATGTCCAAGGCGTTCCGCACACTGACGATAATCGAGGGCGGCGACCACCGTCTTGCCCGTGCCGGTCGC
>CAIWTI010000005.1 GCA_903915545.1 uncultured Actinomycetes bacterium
GGAGGCTCTCTTTCACTCACCTGATGCTCTTCTATCTCGCACGCCGACTTGTCTGGACGATCCTTGTCGTCCTTGTCGTCATGTTCGTGACGTTCCTCGTCTTCTTCAAGCTTCCGAACGGCGATCCGGCACTGCGCTTCGCGGGCAAGTCGCCGACGACGGCCTCGCTTGCGGAGATCCACAAGCGGCTGAATCTCGACAAGCCGTGGTACGTCGAGTACGGATACTTCGTAAAGAATTTCGCCGCCGGCGATGACCAGGGTTGGCCGGGTCTCGGCTACTCGTACGGCAACTACGTTTCGGTGCGCAGCGAGATCATGCAGCGCGCGCCACGAACGCTTTTCCTTGTCGCAGGCGCGGCAACGTTGTGGTTGATCTTTGGCGTCGCAATCGGGGTTCTCTCTGCCGTCAAACGCAGAACCTGGATTGATCGCGCGGCGATGGGTTTCGCCTTGTTCGGGATCTCGGCCCCAGTCTTCTGGCTTGGTCTGATGGCGCTCTTCGTTGTGTGGAAGACGCTCGGCTTAACGGGAGGATCGGGGTACGTGCCGCTGTCGGACGGGATCGGCAACTGGTCGTCGCACCTGATCCTGCCCTGGACCGTTCTCGCCTTGCTCTATATCGCGATCTACGCCCGTCTGACGCGCAACAACCTCTTGGAGACCCTGGGAGAGGACTACATCCGCACGGCGCGCGCAAAAGGGCTCTCAGAGCGCAGCGTGATCTTCAAGCACGGCCTACGGGCGAGTCTCTCACCGATCGCCACGATCTTCGGGCTCGACATCGCACTCCTTGTCGGCGGCGCGATCATTACCGAGTCGGTGTTCAACATCCAAGGCTTGGGCTGGCTTGCCTTCAATGGCGCGATCACGCAGGACCTGCCGAGCGTGCTCGGCGTCGTGATCTGCACCGCAACGGCGGTCGCCCTAATGAACCTCGTCGTCGACATCGTCTACGCGTTCCTCGATCCACGCGTGAGGTACGCCTAGTGGCCGGTCTAGAGGGCTCGTCCCTCCTCGAAGTCCGCGACCTGTCGGTGCGCTTTCGCACGCGCGATGGAGTCGTCCAGGCCGTCTCGAACCTGTCGTTCACGCTTGAGCGTGGAGAGACGCTTGGCGTCGTCGGCGAGTCCGGCTCCGGCAAGAGCGTTACGAGCTTGGCGATCATGGGTCTACTCAACCGCAACTTCGCAGACATCACCGGCGAGATCCTCTTCGAGGGTCGGGACCTGCTGAAGCTCTCCCCAGCTGAGCTGCGCAAGGTTCGGGGCAAGGACGTGTCGATGATCTTCCAGGACCCGTTCGCGTGTCTGCACCCGATGTACCGCGTTGGCTCGCAGATTGCCGAGGCGGTGCGCGCTCACTCCGATGTGTCGAAATCTGTTGCGAATGCCCGCGCGGTGGAGCTGCTTGACGCGGTCGGAATCCCGAACGCCGCGGTACGGGCCCGCGACTATCCGCATCAGTTCTCGGGCGGCATGCGTCAGCGTGCGATGATCGCGATGGCGCTTGTTCATAACCCGGCTGTTCTGATCGCCGATGAGCCGACGACGGCCCTGGATGTGACCGTTCAGGCGCAGATCGTTGAGCTGATTGACAAGGTCAAGCGTGATTTCAACGTGGGCGTGATGTTGATCACCCACGACCTGGGCGTCGTCGCCGAGACCGCTAGCCACGTGCTTGTGATGTACGGCGGGCGCGCGATGGAGTACGGCCCCTCGTACGAGATCTTCCATGCGGCGCAGCATCCGTACGCGTGGGGACTGCTTGAGTCGATGCCGCGCGTCGATCGAAAGCTTGACGTGCTGATCCCGATCGAGGGCTCACCGCCATCGCTGCTCAACCCCCCGCCCGGTTGCCCGTTCAATCCGCGCTGTAAGTACCGCTTCGACGTGTGCGACAAGCAGAGTCCGAAACTTGTGCAGCTTCCAGGCGGTCATCTCGACTCGTGCTTTCTGTCGGCCGAACGCAAGCAGGCGGAGTGGCGCGACAAGGTCTCCGAGGAGATCGCACAGTGAGCAGCTCCGGTTCCACGAAGACACCGCTCGTCGAGCTTGAGCATCTGACGAAGCACTTCTCGGTGAAGCAGGGCGTCTTCGCTCGTGGCAAGGGTGTTGTTCATGCCGTCGAGGACGTGTCGCTCGTCGTCAACAAGGGGGAGACCCTTGGCATCGTCGGTGAGTCAGGGTGTGGCAAGACGACGACGGCGCGGCTAATGGTCAAGCTGATCGAGGCAACCTCAGGCCGCATCGTCTTTGACGGCGAAGACATCACCGATCTTTCGCGTCACCGGATGCGCCAGCTGCGGCAGGAGATGCAGATCATCTTCCAGGATCCGTACTCCTCGCTCAATCCACGCAAGACGGTGGGGCAGATTATCGGCGAGCCGTTCGTGATTCACGGCACCGAGAAAGACATCAAGGGCCGCGTCCAGGAGTTGCTCGCTCGCGTGGGACTCAACCCCGAGCACTACAACCGTTATCCGCACGAGTTTTCCGGCGGCCAGCGTCAGCGCATCGGTATTGCCCGCGCGCTCGCGCTCAAGCCGAAGCTGATCGTGTGCGATGAGCCGGTTTCCGCGCTCGATGTCTCGGTGCAGGCGCAGATCCTGAACTTGCTCAAGAGCCTCCAGAGCGAATTCGATCTCACCTACGTCTTTATCTCGCACGACCTGTCGGTGATCCGGCAGGTTTCCGACCGCATCGCCGTGATGTATCTCGGTCGTGTCGTCGAGATGGGCGAGTCGGAGCGGCTCTACGAGCATCCACGGCACCCGTATACGGCGGCCCTTCTGTCAGCGGTTCCTCGCGCCGAGCTCGACGCGAACGGTCAGAAGCGTACAAGGATCGTCCTGCAAGGCGATGTCCCGTCGCCGGTCTCGCCGCCGCAGGCGTGCGTCTTCCATCCACGGTGCCCGCGATTCCATGCGGGGACGTGTGACGTGGAGACACCCGTGTTGCGCACATTCGATGGCGATCACGTCGCCGCCTGTCACTACCCCGTGGAGCGTTGGCCGATGACTGAGGCCGAGCTTCGCGTGGGGGCGACGCCGGCTGCGGCCGCTCCCGACGCGCTCTAACCAACGTGCGCTCACGACGTCGTAGACGTCGATGCCCGAGTCTGTGACCCACGATGCTTGCGAACGTACGAGGCGGGCGTTGTCACTTGACCTCGACGGCGAACTGAGCGAGTTCAGTCGCAGACTGCTTGGTCGACATCTCATGCGTTGCGGGACGTGCTCGGATGCGCAGGAACGTCTGGTTGATCTGACGACAGCGATCCGCATGCTGCCGGCGGTGGAGCCACGTCGCTCGCCCTCGTTCGACGCGGCCTGGAGCCTACCGCGACGAGCTGTCGCTAAAAAGCGCCTAAGTGCAGGGCTTTGTGCTGCTGCGGCCGCCGCCTGCGCCGCAGTCACATTGGTTGGAGGCGCGACTCCAGGCAGTGTGGGAAGCGGCGATTCGCAGGTCGAGCATCGTCTCGCGTTCGCTCAGGTTCAGCATCTTCGAGCCGAACGCGATCTGACCCGCTCGTAACAGGCGATACGAGAACGACACCTCATCGGTACTCGTTGCTCGCGCTGCGCTAGACTGCGCGCGTTCGGCGGGCCGCCGCTCGCGCGCGCCCTTTA
>CAIWTI010000006.1 GCA_903915545.1 uncultured Actinomycetes bacterium
CGACACGGCGGCACCGAGGACGAGTGCCACGGCAGGGACGGCGAACCGGCGCGTGGTCACAGCGCCATTCTGACGGCTATTCGAGACGCGCTTCGGCGTCCGAGAACCGCTTGGTGCAGTTGCTCCGCACTTTCGGCACGTTCGACGCGTACGCGTTCAGCATTTGCAGCGTGGTGATGTGCTTGCCCGCAAGAACGCTTGCCTGATCGGCGTCGTCGATCGCTTGGTCCGCGACGTGGCCGGCGTTCGTCGTGCAGTGGTCGAGGATCCAGCCCATTGCACGCGCGTAGGGCAGCAGCAGCTCGATCCGAGGAGCTGCCTTGCCGTGATGGTCAACGATGTAGAGCGCAGCGTCCGGCGATGACTCCCACGGCTCGCGCTGCCGCGCCTGCGCAGCTCCCGCCACGATCACCATCAAGAGCGCGACAGCAGCAACAGTCGTGACGGCTGCTCGACGTTTCAGCTCCATCGAACCATTGTTCCCTACAGGGCGTGAAACCGCTTCGACGCGACTGTTTCCACTAACTTTCCGCACAGTTTCACGCTATCTTCGAGGTGCGAACCGCTCGCACGACAATCGCGCGGCCGTTTCTCTTGCCTACGTTGAAACGGTCGCCCACCCAGACGGAGGAATCGACTATGGCTGCACCCTGGATCTCGAGTTCCAAGCCTGCTGCGGCAGTCCACGGCGTTGGCCGCGTCGTACGCGTCGGGTTTGCAGCACTCGCTGTCGCCGCGCTTTGCGCCGGTGTGGCGTCTGCGCAGATCCACCAGACCAAGACGCATGCAGCTGCTTCAGCAAGCGCGTGGGTTGGCACCTGGAAGACCACATGGGGCACTCTCACGTTCGCCCAGAAGGGGTTCAAGGTCAGCGGCACGTTCACGACTGGCAAGGGCAAGATCACCGGCTCGGTTGCCTCGACGAAGGTGAGCGGCGTGTGGTCGAAGTCGCCGACGTACAAGGGCACCGATGCAGGCTCGCTGCTGCTCACGCTCTCGGCTGATTCCAAGACCTTCACAGGCCAGTACAAGACGACCGGTTCGACGAAGTGGACGGGCAAGATCACCGGCACGTTCGTTTCCGGCCCGGTGAACATGTCGTGGAACGGCACGTGGGTAACGACGCGCGGCTCTGTGGTTTTCAACCAGTTCACGACGAATGCCGTCACGGGCTCCTACGTGCCGAACGACGGTCGCATCGATGCAACAGCGAACGCGTTCTCACTGAACGGCAACTGGAGCCAGGGCCCAAGCTACTCCGGCCCCGACGACGCGGGACTCCTCCAGTTCACCCTGAGCAAGGACGGCCGGACGTTCACGGGCACCTACGGCAAGGAGACGTCGTCGACGTCGAAGCCGTGGTCGGGTGTTCGCATCGGCCCCGCCGAGTGACGCGAACGCACCAGTAACCGATTGTGCGAGGGCGCGGGCGTTGAGTCCGCGCCCTTCGTCTTTCAGGGACGGCGCTAGCCGGAGATGACGGTCACGAAGTGACCGATCGCGAAGCCGACACCCGCGCTGACCGAGCCAACGATCGCCACCTGCAGACCTGACTTGATCAGCGTCATGCGAGCGACGACACCCTTGGCAATACCGAGCGCAAAGAGCGCAGCGAGCGTGCAGATCAGGCTCGCGATGAGCGCGGTGTGCACGGAGAAGATCAGGTACGGCCAGAGCGGCACGATTGCCGCCACGAGGTAGGTACCGCCTACGACGAGTGCGTCACCAAAGGCCGCGCCGCCCTGATCGGGTGAGAGCCCGAGCTCCTTTTGCACCTTGGTGCGTAGGAAGACCTCAGGGTTCGCGGCAAGGCCGAGCGCGACATGCTCAGCCTGCTCCTTCGGGAGCCCCTCTTGCTCAAGGACGATCGCGAGCTCGGCGACCTCACGGTCGAAGTGGTCAACGATCTCCTGCCCCTCGTCCTTGATCTCCGAGGCGTAGAGCTTCTCTTCGGCTTCACTGGCGAGGTATGAGCCACTGCCCATCGCGATTGCGCCTGCGACGGCTTCGGCGAGACCGGCAACGATGATCAGCGAGCGCGTCGGATGCGCGGCGGCCATACCGGTGACGACCCCGAGCGGCACGAGCAGGCCGTCCTGAGCGCCGAGCACGAACTCGCGGATCCGCGAGAGCTTGCCGATCCGCTCGGCCTCGCCAAGAGCGTGGTCGCGGATGTGCTCCTCGGCCTCGGCGCGCTTCTCAGGAGTGATCTCGGCAGCACTCATCGATCGCAATCCTAGATGGCGGGCCGGCATTAACGACGAAGACCCCGTTTCCGGGGCCTTCGGTGAAGCGGATGAAGAGACTCGAACTCTCGACCTTCTGCATGGCAAGCAGACGCTCTAGCCAACTGAGCTACATCCGCGCAGCGGGGGGATTATAGCCACGGGCGCGCAGTTCTCCGGGGAAGGTCTATTCAGCAGCGTCGAGCGCGTCGTTCACGAGCTGGTCGGCGAGCTTGTTTTGCTCCCGCCGGACATGGCGATATTCGACGGTTCCAACGGTGCGCGCAAGCCGCGAGGCTTCGAGGAATAGCTCTTTCAGCGCCTCGTTCTTGACGCGATATTCGCCGCGCATCTGTTTGACCATCAGCTCGGAGTCGGAGACGAGCTCGACGTGCGTGAGCCCCAGCTCGATCGCCTTCCGCAGACCTTCGACGAGGCCGCTGTACTCAGCGACGTTGTTTGTCGCCACACCGATCGCGCGCCCCTCGGAGGCAAGCACCTCCCCGTCCTCTCGTTCAAGGACGTAGGCGTAGGCAGCTGGCCCCGGATTTCCACGAGCACCACCGTCGGTGAAGAGACGAACGACCACGACTACTGGTTGTCGATCTGGGCGC
>CAIWTI010000007.1 GCA_903915545.1 uncultured Actinomycetes bacterium
CCATAAGCGTGTTCTCTCTTTCAGTGAGGGGGGAAGAAAAAGCGTGTGCGCCACTTGACGCATCACCCACAATGCAACCCCCGCGTTGGAACCCAAGGCGGACCCCGGTAGGAAAACGGAGTGTGTCCATCCCCGATTCGGACGACCCACGACACGCCTGATCGTCTGTTTAGACGTTGGTTGAGTCGGTGCGTACACGGGGCCGGAGCCCGCCGTACGAGACGACTGCTGCGCCAACGAGCAACGAGCCAGCAATCAGCAGTGCGATATGAAGGCCATCTCCGAACGCGGCCTCGGCCGCCTCGACAACCTTTGCGAAGACGCCGAGGTTTCCGAGCGCGAGCGGATTGCTCGACGCCGATCCAAGCGAGAACTGACCTGTCGTGACGGCATCCACAACGACTTTGCGAAACGGGGCTGGTATCCCAAGTGAGCTGAGTCGGTCTTGAAGTTGCGCCACGAGCCGGCCGTTGACGACTGCGCCGAGTACCGCCACCGCAAGCACACCGCCGAGCTCGCGACTGGTGTTGACCGCTGAGGCCGCCATCCCGGAACGTTCGGCCGCAATGGTGCTGAGGACGGACGAGGTCAGCGCGACAAGCGCGAGCCCAAGGCCGAAACCAACGATCGCGAGGGAGAGGGCGAGGGAGAACGTTGCGACGTTTGGCCCCATCTGCGCGTCGACGAGGAAGATGCCCACTGCTGCCACGGCGCACCCAATGGTCATCGGCAGCCGCGGTCGATGACCGGCGCTCCACTTACCCGCAACAAGCCCTGCCGCAACCATCGCGGCAGACATCGCAACGAACTCGACGGCAATCTGTGACCCCGACTTGCCGACGATCACTTGCAGGTAGAGCGCGACGAAGAAGAAGACGGCGAAAAGTCCAAAGCTCGTCACGAATCCCACGATGAGCGGCACTGCCACTTCGGCCCGGCGCACGACAGCGAGGTCGAGCATCGGGTCGGCGCTTCGGCGCTCAACTAGGACAAACATGACGGCCGCAACCGCAGCTGCCACGAAGAGCGCGAGAACCCAAGCCGTCGAGTACCCGTGGCTCTCACCCTCAATGATCGCGAACGTAACGCCGAGGACAGCGAGTGCCCCCGTCACCAGCCCAGGGATGTCAATGCGGCGACCCGTCGGATCGGCGCTCTCACGAACGGTGAGCGCAGCCGCAGCGAACGCCGCAACGCCGAACGCGACGTTGAACCAGAAGACGGCTCGCCAACCCCACGTGTCGACGAGCAGACCGCCGAGGACAGGGCCCGCTGCGAGGGAAACGCCGGACACGGCCGTCCAAATCCCAAGAGCGCGTGCTCGAGGGCGTGCCTCTGGGTACAGCTGTCGGATGAGCGACAACGTCGCTGGCTCGCAGGCAGCTGCCCCGACTCCCATCACGACTCGGCCCGCGATCAGCACACCTGACGAGTGAGCAAGCGCCGAAAGGATTGCGCCGCCGCAGAAGGTGGCGACGCCAAGGAGCAGGACGCGACGTCGACCGAAGATGTCACCCAAGGTTCCGCCTGCGAGCATCAACCCGGCGAACGCGAGCATGTAGCCGTCGACGATCCACTGCAAGCTTGCGACACCTGCGTGGAGTGACGACTGAATGTTGGCGAGCGCGACGCTGACGATCGTGTTATCGAGGAACGTCAGAAAGAGCACAACACAGATCGCGCCGAGCGCAATCCCGCTCCGGGCTCGGTCGCGGTGCGGCATGGGGGCTATCCCGCCGCGCAGGCGCTTGGGGTTTCACCCACCAGTGCGAGGAGCGCGCAGAAGCTCTGGTGTGACACCTTCCAACCGCTGCTTGTGCGAATCGCCGTGCCATGCGCATCCTTCAGCACTTGCGCACCGGCCAGCGTGACGGTGAAGGTGACGCGCGCGGTATTCGCTCCGCTCAAGGTGACAGACGAGACGATCGCTTTCGTCTTCGATGCGAGGGGATTGTTCGCAAGGGTTGCGAGGATCGACGCGAATGCCGAGGCGTTCTCGACGAGCGCTTCACGTGCGGGAACCGCCGTCGAACCGTTGAAGAACGTCGTCCAGGCGGTTGTGACGTCAGCCCGGTCGGCCACGGGATCGGCGGTGACGGATGTTTGGGTAGTGGTCGCCGGTCCCGCAGTCGTCTGCGGCGTTGCTGTCGACGTCGCGTGCGTCGTTCCACATCCCGCGGCGATGAGCATCAGTGCGCCAGCGCAGAGAAGGCCAGCAATCAGTCGACCTCGTTGCACCTCAGCAACGATAAACGAGAAAGCAGGGCTGAACGCGCTTTTCGTTGTTAGGCGACGATGGGGCTTGGCAGGCTGAACACAGCCTGCGCCGCAGAACCGGAGACGGCGGTGACGACCGCGATGAGCGTATGACCGGCGTCGGCACTCGTGAGGGGGTAGGTGGACGCTGTCGCAGTCGTGATCGTTGTGCACGCGCGTCCATTTGCGTTGCAGCGGAGCCACGCGTACGCGTAGGAGAGGGGCACCGCAGTCCATACTCCCGACGACGCGCTGATGGTTTGCCCAACGCGCGCGGTGCCGGTCACGGTTGGGGCAGACGTTGCGGCCAGCGCGGCGCCAGCTGGTGCTGCCGGCCCAACGAGTGCGGAGTAGGCCGTGACCGTTCCGGTCGGGTCGGTTGCGTGGACTGCGAAACCAACGGTGGCGCCAATGTCACGACCGACCAAGGTGTACGTGGGGCCCGTGGCGCCGTGGATCGAAAGACAGTTGGAGCCTGCCGTGTCGCAGCGGTACCAGTTGAACGTGAAGGTCGGCGTGCCCGACGCGGTCCATGTGCCAGGTGAGGAGGTGAGCTTTTCACCGACGGCATAGAGGCCCGTGATTGCTGGCGTGAGGGTGTTCACCGGGCCTCGCGGCGTTCCTCCGCTAATCGCAACGGTTCCGGTGCTGAAAGCTGTCTCGACGGTGGTGCCGAAGGTTGCCTGAACGAGCACGCAGATGGCGTGACCGACATCGGCCGCGCCAGGGATATAGGTGTTGCCGTTTGCGGCCGGTATGGGCTGGCACACGCGGCCGTTCGCGTTGCAACGCTCCCAGGTGTAGGTGACAGACGCTGGCGTTGGGCTCCAGGCGCCGGTGCTCACCGTGAGCGTGGCACCCTGCTGCGGGGTGCCGCCGACGCTTGGCTGCGAGGTTGAGACGAGCAGCGGTGTCGAATTCGCGATTGGGCCGACGAGGCCCGCGTAGGCGATGCCAGCGCCACCGGGCGAGATCGCGGTAACACGGAGGCCGATGGTTCCACCCACGTCTTTCGCGACGACCGTGTAGGTGGAGGTGGTGGCGCCGGGGACTGCGGCACAGTGGTCGCCCGTTGCGTCACAGCGGAACCAACGGAACGCGAACGTTGGCGTGTCGACGCTCGTCCATTTGCCGGGATTGGCGCTCAGACGCTGGCCTTCGGCTGCTGTTCCCGTCACGGTTGGGAGAGCCGTGATCGCGGGCCGGGTGAGAGCTGAGGCGGGTGCGTTCGCGGTAGCGGCGAGGAACGTGACGGTCGCCACGAGAGCCCACAGCGCTGCCAGCCGGGCATGTCCGGATGTCCGTGAACGAGAGGCGGCGCGGAGGTCGGCGGGTACCACGTCGCCGACACCGTAGACGAACAGTGTTAAGGAATCCGAGCTCAACCGGTAGCCGCCATCCCTCGAATTGGGGAGGGCACGTGGGCCTTTAGCGGGAGTGTGCTCGCTCTGCCTGTGGCGTTGTCCACGGCGTGTCGCGGCCGACTTCCGAAGGGATGCGTTCCCGCGTTCTCCTTTCACTGCTCGCCGCTGCCATGCTCGCCTTTGTCGCTGGGCCGGTCGATCGGGCCGCTGCAGCAGGCGGCACCTATGTCTTTGATGGCGGCACATTCGCCGAGCAGACCCAGGTGGTGTCGGCACTTAATGCGAGCTCGTTCAACTGGAGTCTCGTGCAGGCGCAGATCGTGATCCACATCGTGCGCAACGCGTCAACCGAGGCGACGCCCGGAAACATCTGGGTTGACGCGAACCTTCTCGACGCCG
>CAIWTI010000008.1 GCA_903915545.1 uncultured Actinomycetes bacterium
CATCGGCGATCAGATTGTGACGCGCGCGCCGAACGGACTCCGGCAAATCAATCAGGGCGCCGGGCTCTCGGCGGCGCTCGCGGGAATCGGTCGGTTGCACGAGCGGCTCGCCGCACTCGAGGACGACGTAGGTAAAAAAAAAGCGCTGACGTCGGATGAAACGGTGAAAGATCCGCTGCCAGACGAGGGCGCGAGCGACGAGACGGACACGCCCGCAGAAGCGCCAGACGTCGCGCCGGAGGAGCAGAGTCAGCAGCCCGGCGCGCAGCCCTTCGCGCCCGCCGCGGGGTGGGGTGGCGGGGGGCCGACAGCACTGCCGTCGTTTGGGCAACGCGTCGCCACAACACTCTCCGGCTCACGCAATCCAGTGCTCCAGGCGGCCGCGACCTCTGCCGTCCCGAGCACGGTCCAGGCGAATACACCGACCGCAAACGCGGCCAGTGCGACGCAGCAGGGAGCGAACGCGGCGCTCGCGGGCACCGAGCCTGGCGGCAAGGTTGCCGCGCAACCGATGCAGGGATCGGGCGGGAGCGGGATCCTTGCGGGGCTGATCTCGGCGGCCGAGGTCGCGGGCGTCGTAGCCCTCGAGACGGCGGGCTAGATGGCGATCGACGATCCGAACGATCTGACCGCGCAGTTTCTCGCGCAACAGGCGCAGGGTCAGATCGTTCCCGGTGGCTCTATGGCCGCGCCCGCGCCGCCCACAGGGATCGCGGCGACGACGCCGCTCGATTTCTCTACGCCTGCTGCTCCTGCTCTAGGCGTCCCCCCGGCGCAGTACGTTCCGGGGGGCTCGCTCGCCTACCCGACCGCGCCGCCCGTCTCGCCGATGCTCGCAAACACGCCCCTACAGCTCGGCGGCCAGACGATCAATACGCCCCCTGGACTCCAGATGCCGACGCAAGAGATCTCCGCGCCTGCTTCGAGGTCCGCGACGGGTGCGACGTTTTTCCAGCCGGAGCAGTCGACGACAGCCCCGAGTGGACTCCCGCCGCTCACCACGACCCATGTGCCGGCGTCGAGTCAGTCGCTGATCGGTCCAGTGGCGGATACCGCTCTACGCGCAAATGCGGAGGCCGGTCAGGTGGCCATTCAAGAGAGCGAGCGCGCGAACACTCAGGCGGGCGAGGCGGAGCAGGGCGCGAATGCCGCGGAGGCGGAGGGGCTCGGCCAGAAGGCGCAGGAGAGCGCGGCGATTGCGGGCACCGAGCAGGCCAGCTCCGATGCGGCGCAGAAGATCATCGGCGATCGCATCGCGCGACAGGACGCCATGGCGCAGGAGCTGCGGGCGCAGAAAATCGATCCGAATCGCTGGTGGAGCGGCAAGAGCAATCTCGAAAAATTCGGTCTCACATTGGGCAAGATCCTCTTCAGCAGCGGCAAGCTCGATTCGGTGCTCGGAGCGAAGAGCGTGAACGAGGCGATCGATCGAGACATCGCGGCGCAAAAAGATGAGCTCGCCACGAAGCAGCAGGGTTGGGAGAATGGCGAAAACCTTCTTGCGCGCGCATTTCAGGCGACCGGAGACAAGCGCGAGGCGGAGATGCATGTGCATGGTCTGCTCATGCAATCGGTC
>CAIWTI010000009.1 GCA_903915545.1 uncultured Actinomycetes bacterium
CGTAAATCCTTCGTTGCGGTACTGCTCAAAGAGCTCGCGGAACTCGCCCTTGCGGTCGCGCACGACCGGCGCATTGACCGTGAAGCGTGTGCCTTCCGGGAGCGGCAAGATCTGCTCGACGATCGAGTCGACCGACTGGCCGGCGATCGGCTTGCCACAGACGGGGCAGTGCGGACGTCCGACGCGCGCGTAGAGCAGGCGCAGGTAGTCGTAGATCTCGGTGACCGTCCCGACCGTCGAGCGCGGGTTGCGCGAGGTTGTCTTCTGGTCGATCGAGATCGCGGGGCTGAGGCCGTCGATCGAGTCAACGTCTGGCTTTTCCATCATCTGGAGGAACTGCCGGGCATACGCAGAGAGCGACTCGACGTAACGACGCTGCCCCTCGGCGTAGATCGTGTCGAACGCGAGGCTCGACTTCCCGGAGCCAGAAAGCCCGGTGATACAGATGAGCGCATTCCGCGGGAGGCGGACCGTAATGTCTTTGAGGTTGTGCTCCCGCGCGCCGTGAACGACGAGTTCGTCAGACGCCATGAACGCCCAAGTGTACCCGAGCGAACACATGTTCGGAGTGAACATGGTGCATTACGCGTCTAGCCGAGCGTGCCTGCGCCACGGGCGAACGTGCGGCGCGCTGTGATGCCCCACTCCTGCTCGCGCCAAAGGTAGGTCTCCACGCTGATCGAGCCCTCCTGCGGCGTGTAGAGAAACGCGCCGCAAGCCTCGCCGTGCCGATGGGGACGCGGCCGTCCGAGCCCGGGAACCGTCGTCACGACGGCGCTATGGAAGCCCTCGTCGACGATCTCGAACTCGTGGCGATCGCTCACGCTTCCCTGATGGACGTGCCCACCCACAATCAGCTCGGCGCCCGCCTCGGCCAGCACCGAGAGGACATGGTTTCGGTGCGCCACGGGCTTCTTGCGACTCCGCCACGGTGGACCGACGAGCTGATGGTGGAGCACGGCGATGCGAAACGCACCCACATGGCCTGACTTGAGGCGACCTACCGCGCGGGCAAGTGCCGCCTTGCCGACACCACCCGACTGATGCATCCACGGCCGCACCGAGTTGATCCCCACGACGTGCAGTTCCGGCGTCGAATGCGTCGGTTCGGTCGTCAACCAGTGGCGCTCAAACTCCGCCCACGGATCCGTCAGGCGCTTGGGTGACGCGAAAGGGATGTCGTGGTTTCCTGGCACGGCCAGCACAGGCACCCCAAGTCCCTTGAGCAGCGCAGCGGCACCATCGTGTTGCCACGCCTTATTGCGATGCGTGAGGTCACCGCTCGCGATCACGAGGCTCGGTTTGAGCGTGTCAACGAGGGTTTGCAGCGCCGGACCAGGGCCTGCCTCAGCGCCCGACTTTCCGGCGCCCGTATGGAGATCCGACACATGCAGGATGCGAAGTGACACCGTCGAAGCAGGCTACAGTGAGTTCCATGACCGAAGCCGAGATCTTCGACGACCTCTACCTTGGCGTCCGCGCTGGCGGGGCGCTGCGCAAGCAGCGTCGCGGCGAGGCACTCACAGCCGAGGAGCTTGAGGCACTCGGTCGCTGGCGGCGACTCTCGCCTTGGCGCAAAGGTTTCGCGATCGGCGGCTTCACCGTCGGCACATTTGGACTCGGCTTCACCCTCGGCGGCCTTGTGTTCGGCCGCTGGCGCAAGGCGTAGACGCCTAGCGTGCTTGCGCGGCCAGCAGGTCGCGCCGGAGGTCTTTGAGCTCGTCGCGAAGCTTGGCGGCGTACTCGAAGCGCAGTTCCTCGGCAGCGACGCGCATCTCTTCTTCAAGCGTGATCACGAGTTTCTCGAGCTCGTTTGCGTCCATCCCCTCGACCGGCTTGCCTCGACGCGTGCGCTTGGGCACGTGCGGTTGGTCGAGCGCCAGGAACTCTGCGATATCCGAGACACCCTTGGTGATCGCTGTCGGCGTGATGCCGTGCTCCTCGTTGTAGGCAACCTGGACTGCGCGGCGGCGATTCGTCTCGTCGAAGGCGGCCTGCATCGACTCAGTCGTCTTGTCCGCGTACATGATCACCCTGCCGTCGATGTGGCGCGCGGCGCGACCGATTGTCTGGATGAGCGCGGTCTGGCCACGGAGGAAGCCCTCCTTGTCGGCGTCGAGGATCGCGACCAGCGAGACCTCTGGGAGGTCAAGCCCTTCGCGTAGGAGGTTGACGCCGACGAGCACGTCGTACTCGCCCAGGCGCAGGTCGCGGATGATCTGAATGCGCTCGAGGGTGTCGATCTCGGAGTGGAGGTAGCGCGCCTTGACGCCCGCCTCGAGGAGATAGTCGGTGAGATCCTCCGACATCTTCTTCGTGAGCGTCGTGACGAGCGTGCGCTCGCCTTTCTCTTCGCGTCGGCGGATCTCGTTGAGGAGGTCGTCGATCTGATTGCGGGTCGGACGAAGCTCGATCTCTGGATCGACGATCGCGGTCGGCCGGATCAGCTGTTCGACGATGTTCGTTGACTGGCGCAGCTCCCACGCGCCCGGCGTCGCCGAGACGAGCACCATCTGCGGCACCTTCTCGAGGAACTCGTCGAAGCGCAGCGGCCGATTGTCGAGCGCCGACGGGAGTCGGAATCCGAAGTCGACAAGCGTCTGCTTGCGTGAACGGTCGCCTTCGTACATGCCGCCGATCTGCGGAATCGTCTGGTGACTCTCATCGACGAAGACGAGGTAATCCTTCGGGAAGTAGTCGAGCAGCGAGTGCGGCGCCGACCCCACCGGTCGCCCGTCGAGGATGCGCGAGTAGTTCTCGATGCCGTTGCAGAAGCCGAGCTCGCGCATCATCTCGAGGTCGTACTCGGTGCGCTGACGAATCCGGTGGGCCTCAAGCATGCGCCCCGTCGATTCGAACAGCTTCACCTGCGCCTTGAGCTCATCCTGGATCTCGACAACAGCGCGCTCGATCGTCGGTTTCGACGTCACGTATTGCGTCGCCGGAAACACCGTGATGTTGTCGAGCCGCGACATCACTTCACCGGTCAGCGGATCGAAGTGCGTGATCGTCTCGACCTCGTCTCCAAAAAACGAGATGCGGTAGGCGGTCTCGCTGTAGGCCGGTTGGATCTCGACGGCATCGCCGCGCACACGGAAGCGACCACGACCGAGGATCGTGTCGTTGCGGGCGAACTGGATGTCGACGAGCTTGCGCAGCATGAGGTCGCGGTCGTGCTGCTCACCGACGGCCAGGTTCACGACGCGTTGCTGATACTCCTCGGGCGAACCGAGGCCGTAGATACACGAGACCGACGCCACGATGATCGTGTCCCGTCGCGTCAGCAGGTTCGAGGTCGCGGCATGCCGAAGACGGTCGATGTCGTCGTTGCGCGAGCTGTCCTTCTCGATGTACAGGTCGGCCTGCGGAACGTATGCCTCAGGCTGGTAGTAGTCGTAGTACGACACGAAGTACTCGACGGCGTTGCTCGGAAAGAACTCACGAAACTCGTTGCAGAGCTGCGCGGCGAGCGTCTTGTTGTGCGCGATCACGAGCGCAGGACGACCCGTCTTCTCGATGATCCACGCCATCGTGGCCGTCTTGCCGGTTCCGGTCGCGCCGAGCAGCGTTTGGTACCGCTCCCCCGCTTCGATTCCGGCCGCCAGCGCCTTGATCGCCTTCGGCTGGTCGCCTGTTGCGACGTAGGGCGTCTCGGTCTTCAACAGGGCCATCGACTCAACAGCCTAACCGATCACACCGGGCTGGGCGAACGTGTGTTCTCTCGGTTGTCGACGGGAGCGTCGCGGCATGCGGTGCCGCGCTCGGGGCTAGTCGCCCCAGTCGAAGTCGCGCGAACGCGACCAGAGCGACTCGTCGGACTGCTCTTCGACCGGTTCAACGCTCGGCGGCGGCGTGGGTGCCGCGTGCTCTTGGGTTGCATCGGGATCAGCGGACGCCTCGACGGGTGCTGCGTACTCAGACGACGCGGGTGCGGGCGTGAATGCGTTCTCGGAGGTGGGCCAGTCGAGCTGGGTTGGCTCGTCGACGATTGACTGCTGGCCGTCCATTGTGTCCTCGACGCGTGCCTGCTCTTCGCTCTTGAAGAGCGGGTGGTTCGAGAACGGGTCGTCGGTCAGGTACTTGTCGATCGGGAGTTCGTGCTCGAGTGCCGAGTTTCGGCGCTTGAGCTCGAGGTGCTCCTGGATGACCTGGGCAAAGAGCGAGCCGGTCTCGGTCGCGAGGTCGTCTTCCTGTTCCGCAGCCACAGCACTCGGAAGTCTACAACGCGTTCACATCTGCACGCTGCTTCGAAGTCTGCGGCAGGTAGATGAAAAAGGGAACAATGCGGTTATGGCTGGAATCGGAAAGCTTGGACGACGCGTTGGCCCGCTTGGGACGGCGATGGTTCTGTGGGATGTGTGGAAGCGCATTCCGCCGCGCCAGCGTAGGCAGATCCTCAAGCAGGCACGTAAGCATGGGCCGGCCGTTGCGAAGACGGTCATCAAGGTCCGCCGCGGCTTGAAGTAGCGCGTTCGTCGTTCGCAAACCCGTCGATCGATTGGCAAACGTCAGTCGATTGGCGAACGTCAGTCGATGGTCAGTGCCGTGCGGGCGATGCGCTCTTGCTCTTGCACGTGCGCGGTGGGGTATCCCTCGGCGGTGCTTGCACGCCATGGCCTGCCGACGTAACGGACGGGGATGCCACCGGCTGCCTCTTCGAGTCGATGCCTGATTGAGCGCCACGCGCCCATGTTCTGGGGCTCTTCCTGGGCCCAAACGATCTCTTCGAGCGCCGGGTATGACGCGATCAATTCCTTCGCGGCGTCGAGGGGGAACGGGTAGAGCTGCTCAAGCCGCGCAACTGCCACACGACGCGCGGTGGGGTAGAGCGCGTGCGAGGCGATGTCGTAGTAGACCTTGCCGGCGCAGAGCACGAGGCGACGGATTCCCGGGCGTTCGGGTGCGCGCGCGTCGAGAAGTGGGCGGAACCATCCGTCCGTGAGATCGGCGAGCGACGATGTCGCGTCGGGGAGCCGCAGCAGCCCCTTGGGTGTCATCACGATGAGCGGGCGCGCGCTGGGATCAACCGCCTGACGACGCAGAAGGTGGAAGTACTGCCCCGCGGTCGTTGGGACGGCGATGCGCAGGTTGTTCTGTGCGGTCAGCTGGAGGAACCGTTCGAGGCGGGCGCTTGAATGCTCGGGCCCATTTCCCTCGTACCCGTGCGGCAGCAGCATTGTCAGTCGCGTGGTTTGACGCCACTTTGCGAGACCGGCCGAGATGAACTGATCCGTGATGATCTGGGCGCCGTTGGCAAAGTCGCCGAATTGCGCTTCCCACAGGACGAGCGCCTCGGGTGCGGCCGCGGAGTAGCCGTATTCGAAGCCGAGGCAGGCGTATTCGGAGAGCGGCGAGTTGTGCACCTCGAACGACGATTGCGCGGCCGCCAGTCGTTGCATCGGGACGAGCTCCTCACCCGTGTGCACGTCGTGGAGAACGAGGTGTCGGTGTGAGAACGTGCCGCGTTCGGAGTCTTGGCCGGTGAGGCGAACGGGGATGCCGTCGAGAATCAGCGAGCCAAACGCGAGCGCCTCCGCCCCACCCCAGTCGATGCCACCGCTGTCGAGCGCGTCGAGGCGTTTCTCGAGCTGCCGTTCGAGCTTTGGGTGCACGGTGAAGTCAGCTGGAACCTTGTGCAGTTCGGCCGCGATCGCACGGAGTCGGTCTTCGGGAACTGACGTGACCACAACGTGCTCGCTTTTCGCGGGAACGTGGTCGTCGCCGGACTTGGCGGGGATCTCAGTCGGGAACGACGCCTTCAGTCGACCGTGGGCCTCGCGCAGCCGTGATTCGGCAGCGCCAACTTGGGCGTCGGCTTCGGCGTTTGTGAGCACCCCTTCCGCGATAAGTTGCTGCCCGTACAGCTCGCGCACCGTTGGGTGGGCGGCGATCTGCTCAACCATCAAAGGCTGGGTGTACGCCGGCTCGTCCTGCTCGTTGTGGCCGAGCCTGCGGTAGCCGACGAGGTCGATGACGACGTCGTGTCCGAAGCGGGTGCGGTAGGCGAGCGCGAGGTCGACGGCCGCGAGCGCTGCTTCGGGATCGTCAGCGTTGACGTGAATGATCGGGACGTCAAAGCCTTTTGCGAGATCTGACGAGTGTCGGGTTGATCGCGACTGCGGGGGCTCCGTGGTGAAACCAACTTGGTTGTTGGTGATGATGTGGAGCGTTCCGCCGGTCGAGTACCCGTCGAGCGCATAGAGGTTGAGGGTCTCGGCGACGATGCCCTGTCCCGCGAACGCCGCATCGCCGTGCAGGAGCACGGGCATCGCCACTCGCGGGTCGTGATCGCCTGTTCCAGGCGAGCGGATCGTCTGCTCCGCGCGCGTCCGCCCCTCGACGACAGGGTTGACGGCTTCGAGATGGCTTGGGTTTGCTGAGAGCGTGACGCCGATTTCTCCGCTTGGCGTTTGCCGATTGCCGCGCGCGCCGAGGTGGTACTTGACGTCGCCGGTCCCTCCCTCGGCGTCTGCGGCGACGGCCTCGATCTGCCGTTCGCCTTCGAATTCACGCAGGATCTTTTCGTAGGGAACATCAATCGTGTGGGCGAGCACGTTGAGTCGACCGCGGTGCGCCATTCCGAGCACGACTTCGCGTGCCCCTTCGGCCGCGGCAATGCTGATCGTTTCGTCGAGCATCGGGATCAGGGCATCGACACCTTCGAGGGAGAACTGTTTTTGACCGATGAAGGCACGGCGGAGGTAGCGCTCGAACCCCTCGACTTCGCACAGCCGTCGGTAGAGGGCGCGCTTCTCGTCGGCGTTGAACGCGCGGCGGAACCGACGACTCTCGATCGCCTGACGGAGCCACACCCGTTGTTCATGGTCGGAGATGTGCTCGATCTCATACGCGGTCGTGCCGCAGTAGGTCTCGCGGAGTTGCGGGAGGATGTCGGCGAGCGTTCTGCCAGGCGTCGCAACGCGAAGTACGGCTGCGGGCACACGTTCTTGAAGGTTGGGGTTTAGGCGCGGCTCGAGGCGGAGCGGATCGAGCGCCGGGTCACCGAGTGGGTCGGAGCCGAGCGGGTCGAGTCGCGCGGCGAGATGTCCGTGCATGCGATGCGCCTTAACGAGCGCCATTGCTGCGGCCACCGCTCCAAGCAGGGTGTCGTCTGGGGGCGCTGCACGAGCGGTGTCGAAGCTAGGCCCCTCGGGGACAGCTGGTGTTGAAGAGGCAGGTGGTTCGGCGACGGCAGCACCGGGGTGCCCGTTGGTCGCCGCGGCAGCGCCCTCGATCAGTTTGCGCAGGCCAGGGAGCGACGCAAACACGTCGTCCGAGCCTCGTTCGAAGAGTTCACGCCACTCGGGCGGGACGGCTTCGGGATTATCGAGGTACTCCTCCAAAAGGAGGCCTGCGTACCCTGCATTCAGGCCGTCAACGTCACGCATAGCGTTCCGTTACGTGTTGTATCAGCGCATCCCTGCGTCGCGCATCCGGGTTTACGGGTAGCGCCGACCGCCGCCCAACGCAAGGGGCGCCGAAGGCGCAAGGCAGCGATCTTCTGTTCGTTAGTAGATCGGGTTGTCCATCGTCGACGCGATGCTCGCGCCGATGACGAAACCGATCGTGATCACGAACACGGTCACGAGCAGCAGCTTGCGGTGCTTCTGGCTCTTGCTCATGAAGGTCGCGAGCAGCGCGACTGCAAGCGCCGCCGTCCCGATCAGGAAAGGCTTGTACACGATCTGGACGAGGCCACCAGCTAGCGCAACGATGCCGAGGAGAAACGCAGCGTTCTCCGAGGCGGGGCGGGATTCGCTCATGACCCAACTCTATCGCGACGGTCGGAAGAACGCGCCGGTACCCGTCGTTGCGGGTCGTGCGGGCCTCCGCGCCGGGGCCGATCACCGTTTTGCGGCCGCCACGGCTGCCAATTGATCCGCGTGAATTCTCCTTCTTTCCCGATTTCTGGCTCGGCTTTGACCGCCCACCAGACGACCCAGCAGACGTAGGCCATCGGGATCTTCAGGATGAGGATCATGAAGATGAGCTCCGACATTGCGAGCGGTCAGTGTACGCAACGGGCCTGTCACATCAGCGGCGCCGAGATCACCCATGCCGACGCACCTCATCGACTGAGGCGGCAATGACCCCAAGTCCAACGAACGCCGCGGTGTAGACGGAAACGAGCACGAGTGCGTTCACCGCGGGGATGCGGCCCTCAGCCCCCACAACGAGGATGTCTCGAAACGCCCGCGTTGGGGTGAAGGGCGAAATCTGCGCGATCTTGCGCGGCAACCCGTCGGGTGCCGTCCATAGGCCCCCGGCGTAGGCGAGTGCGAGGTAGATGAGGTTGGTGACGGGTAGTGCTGATCGTGGCGGGACCGCGTGTCCGATCGCGAATCCCAGCGCTGCAAACGGCGCGGTTCCAAAGATCAGCCCGCCAGCGACAACG
>CAIWTI010000010.1 GCA_903915545.1 uncultured Actinomycetes bacterium
ACGCCG
This sequence comes from uncultured Actinomycetes bacterium, assembly GCA_903915545.1. Classification (GTDB taxonomy): domain Bacteria; phylum Actinomycetota; class Thermoleophilia; order Gaiellales; family Gaiellaceae; genus PALSA-600. Next base: position 7 of record CAIWTI010000010.1, read on the forward strand.
CCGAGCGCCAGATCGCCCGCCTCGCGGAAGGCTGGAGCCTCGCTGAAGTCTTTGCCGAGCAGATCGCTGACGGGCTCCCCAATGTCTGAGAACGACGATCCGCTCAAGCAGATGGCCGACGATCAGTCGACCGCCGCCAAGGAGACACAGCTCGACGATCTCCTCGCCGGAATCCGTCAGCTGAAGGTCAGTGAATTTCTCCTTTCGACTGTTTCAACGATCGCTTCGATCAGCTACGGGAAGCTCGAAGCGGGCGATCTCGTCGAAGCAAAACTTGGCATTGACACCCTCCGTGCGCTATTGCCTCTTCTCGATGGACATATTGAGGAAGGCATTCGTAAAGACTTGACGAATGCGGTGGCCAACTTGGGGTTGGCGTACGTCGAGGTGTCAGCCGCGACAACGTCCTAGCCTCTTGGTATTTCAATGTGGCGCGCCGGTCCGGTGCGTCACTTCGTGAGGGGAGCTACTAGCGATGGATTGGGTTCTGCAACACCCCGTGCTCCTAGCCCTAGTCTGCGCGGGTATCGCTGTTGCCTACGGTCTATACCTCACCGTCTGGTTGCTGAAGCAGCCGGCGGGTAACGAGCGAATGCGGGAGATCTCCGGGGCGGTGCAGGAGGGCGCATCTGCGTACCTCAAGCGCCAGTACCGGACGATCGCAATGGTGTCGATTGTCCCGCTCGCGCTCATCGGCTTCTACAACAAGCTCGGCTGGGGAGCGGCAGGCGGGTTCGCCGTCGGCGCCGTCCTCTCGGCGGCAGCAGGCTTCATCGGCATGAACGTTGCCGTGCGGTCGAACAGCCGCACGGCCGAGGCTGCACGTGACGGGATCAAGCCCGCGCTGAACGTGGCGTTCCGGGCCGGATCGGTGACGGGCCTCCTCGTGGTCGGGCTCGGCCTGTTCGGTGTCGCCGGCTACTACTGGTTCCTGACGGGCGGGTTGGGACACACGCCAGCCTCAGCGATCAAGGATCTCGTCGGCCTTGCCTTCGGTGGTTCGTTGATCTCAGTGTTCGCTCGTCTTGGTGGCGGTATCTACACCAAGGCAGCTGACGTCGGCGCCGACCTCGTCGGAAAGATCGAGGCGGGCATTCCGGAAGACGATCCACGCAACCCGGCCGTGATCGCCGACAACGTCGGTGACAACGTCGGTGACTGCGCCGGTATGGCAGCCGACCTGTTCGAGACCTATGCCGTGACAGCGGTAGCGGTCATGCTTCTCGGTACTGCGGCGGGCCTCTCCGATGCCCGGATGTACCTCTTCCCCCTGGCTCTTGGGGCGGTTTCGATCGTCGCCTCGGTCATCGGAACGTTCTTCGCCCGTGTCGGGCGTGGCGAGAACGCGATCATCAACGCGCTGTACAAGGCGGTGCTCGTTGCGACCGTGCTTTCGGCGATCGGCTTCATTCCGATCACCAAGGCGTTCAACGGAAGCCAGTACAGCTTCAAGGAGCTGTACCTCTCGGCACTTGTTGGGCTGGTCGTCACGTTCTTGCTCGTCGCGATTACCGAGTACTACACGGGTACCCGCTGGGGCCCGGTGAAGGCGATCGCTCGTGCGTCACAGACTGGCCATGCGACAAACATCATCGAAGGTCTTGCCGTTGGCATGCAGGCAACAGCACTTCCGGTGATCGTGCTGGCGTCTGGGATCTTGATCGCGAACCATCTCGCCGGCCTGTACGGCATCGGTATCGCGGTCATGGCTCAGCTGTCGATGACGGGTCTGATTGTTGCGCTCGACGCGTACGGCCCGGTAACCGACAACGCGGGTGGTATCGCCGAGATGGCGGACCTCCCCGAGAGCGTCCGTGCAGTTACCGATCCGCTTGATGCGGTCGGTAATACGACGAAGGCGGTCACGAAGGGCTACGCGATCGGCTCAGCGGCTCTCGCGGCCCTCGTGCTGTTCGACTCGTACACGACGGGCCTCAAGGATCAGGGTCTCACCACGATCTTCGATCTCTCCGACGCGTGGGTGATCTCCGGTCTGTTCATCGGCGGTCTCATGCCGTTCCTCTTCGCGTCACTTGCGATGGAGGCGGTCGGTCGCGTCGGCGGCGAGGTCGTCGAAGAGGTGCGTCGCCAGTTCCGCGAGGACAGCGGGATCATGGCGGGCACGTCGCGTCCGGAGTACGGTCGCGCGATCGACATCGTCACGAACTCCGCCATCAAAGCGATGATGCTGCCGGCAGCAATTCCGATCGTGTTCCCGATCGTCGTTGGCATCATCAGCGCGAAGATGCTTGGCGGTCTGCTCGTCGGCACGATCGTCACCGGCCTCTTCCTCGCCATCTCGATGACCGCCGGCGGCGGCGCTTGGGACAACGCGAAGAAGCTGATTGAAGACGGCGCGTTCGGCGGCAAGGGCTCTGAGGCCCACGCTGCTGCGGTAACGGGAGACACCGTTGGTGATCCATACAAGGACACCGCCGGTCCCGCGATCAACCCGATGATCAAGATCACGAACATCGTGGCGATCCTGATCATTCCGCTGATCGTCTCGATCCACTCGTAGGTTCAACGCACTTCGGCAGTTCCGTGAGGGGGAGGGAGACCTCCCCCTCACGCCATTTCTGCCCCAGTCCGGGTCCCCGAGCCTCTAACCTCTCAACTCGTGTCACGGCGGCGCCAATCTCACGGGCTCGAACGCGTCCTCGGCACGCCCGCTCTCTTTGCGACCGCCTACGGCAACGTCGGCTCGTCGATCTACTACGCACTCGGCCTTACTGCCGTGTTCGCCCTTGGCTTGACGCCACTTGTCTTTGTTGTGGCGGGCGTGATCTTTGCCGCGACGGCTGCAAGCTATGCCGAAGGGACGGTGCACTACCCCGAGGCAGGCGGCTCATCGAGTTTCGCTCGCCACGCCTTCAACGAGCTCGTCAGCTTTGGCGCCGCGTGGGCTCAGATGCTCGTCTACATCGTCACGGTCGCGACCTCGGCGTTCTTCGTGCCGCACTACCTCTCGATCTTCTGGGAGCCGCTCAAGCAGAACCCGTGGGACATCATCGGTGGTGCGATCGTGATCATCCTGCTGGCGGGCCTCAACATGGTTGGCGTTCAGGAGGCGGCGAAGCTTTCGATCATCCTCGCGGTGATCGACTTTGCGACGCAGGTGCTGCTTGTCGGGCTCGGCTTCGCCCTGGTGTTCAACGCCCACATCATCACGTCCAACATCCACTGGGGTTCGGCACCGACGTGGGGGAACTTCGCGATCTCGATTCCTGTAGCGATGCTCGCCTATACAGGGGTGGAGACCGTCTCCAACCTGGCCGAAGAGGCTCGCGACCCGGTCAAGAGCGTCCCAAATGCGTACAAGCTCGTTGCGGGCGCGGTCTTCGCGATCTACTTCACGCTCCCGCTGATCGCCTTGTCGGCGATGCCGGTGAAGAACATCGACGGGAAGATGACGACGCTGCTGGCGCTGCCGCCGGAGAAGGGCGGCTTCGCAAACGACCCGATCCTTGGCCTCGTCGACTATCTCGGGTTACACGGGCTGTCGCTGCACGCCCTCCAGTACTACGTCGGCATCCTCGCGGCGACGATCCTCTTCATTGCCACAAACGCGGGCGTGATCGGAGCCTCACGCATCACCTATTCGATGGCGACGTACCGGCAGATGCCCGAGATCTTCCGGCGGTTGCATCCGAAGTTCAAGACGCCGTGGCTCGCGATCTTGCTGTTCGCGGGAGTCGCGCCGATCATCGTCATCCTGCCGGGTTCGACCGACTTCGTCGGGACGCTCTACTCGTTCGGGGCGACGCTGTCGTTCACGGTCGCTCACGTCTCGATCGTTCGTCTGCGGATGAAAGACAAGGACAAGGAAGTGCTCTTCCGCGCACGGCCGAATCTCCGGATCAAGGGTGTCGATTGGCCACTGTTCGCCATCGTCGGCGGCACGGCCACAGGCATTTCGTTCCTGGTGATCGTGGTGCAGAACCCAACGACTCGCTGGGTCGGCCTGGGCTGGCTCGCGATCGGCCTGCTCGGCTACGCGGGCTATCGCAAGAAGTACGTCAAAGCTGATCTCCTCGAAACGGTCAAGGCGCCACCAATGCTCGGCACCGCAGCTGCTCTCGAGTACCGGCAGATCCTCGTACCGGTCGTGCCGGGGCAGGAGGGTCGCGAGTCGGTTGACCTTGCCGCTCGGCTGGCAGCAGAGCGGCGCGCTCTGATCGTCGCGCTCCGTGTTCTTGTCGTGCCCCGCGATCTACCGCTCGACGCCGAGATGCGCGAGGCCGAAGATGAGGCCGACACGCTCCTCGACGACGTTCGGGCGCGCACGTCGTCGTACGGTGTCCACACGGTCGATCGTCTGGTGCGCGCCCGCAACGCAGGACGCGCGATCGTCGACGAGGCGGAACGCCGCCAGACGCAGATCATCGTGCTCGGTGCTCCCCGCGGCCGCCACGGCGACATCTTTGGTGTCACGGTCGACTACGTGTTGAAGCATGCCCCGTGTCGCGTGATGGTCGCCGCAGGCAGGGCTCGATGAGGGCCTATCGCGGCATGACCTTCCTGCTCGCCGCAACGACGCTTGTGCTCGGCCTCACGATGCTCGTGATCGGGCTTTCGCGAGGCGCGACGGGTGGCATTGTGCTCGGATCGCTCTTCATGGTCGCGGGCGGCGGACGCCTCTACGTCCTGCGAGGCAGACGCTAGATGGCACGCAAACTTCCCGGACTTCGCCGGAACCTCGACGCGCGATCGCTGTTCTCGGTCGCATACGGCGAAATCGCCTCGTCGATCTACTTCGCGCTTGGCGTTATCGCGCTCCATGCGGAAGGCTTCACTCCGGTCATCCTGCTGCTCACGGGGGCGCTGTTCCTGCTGATCGCCCTGTCGTACGCCGAAGGGACAAGCGCGCTGCCGGAAACCGGCGGCGCTGCGACGTTCGTACGTCGTGCGCTCAACGACCTGGCCGGCTTCATGACTGGCTGGGCGCTGTTTCTTGACTATCTGATCGTCATCGCGCTGTCGGCTCTCTTCGCGCCGCACTACTTCGCCGCCGCACTTGGGGTGCCGGGGATCGGCAAACGCCCCTGGGACATCGTCGCGGCGGTCGGTGTGATCGTTGTCGTCGCGGCGATTCGTCTCGTCCGCCGTCCATCGTTGTACGCGCTGGGCATCGTGCTTCCGGCGCTTGACCTGCTCGTCCAGGTGGTGCTCGTCGCACTAGGCGCCGTCCTCGTCTTTTCGACCCACACCCTCACCCACGGCCTCTCGTTCGGCCAGAGCCCGTCGTGGCACCAGCTGCTCTTCGCGGTGCCGCTCGCGATGCTCGCCTACACCGGCCTTGAGACGGTCGCGAACCTCGCTGAGGAGGCACGTCGGCCTGGTGTCGACCTACCGCGGTCGCTGTTCGGCGCAATTGGCACGGTCGTCACGCTCTACGTCGCCGTTTCTGTCGTCGCCCTCTCGGCGTTTCCTGGCCCGAAGAGTGCGCTTGGAACGACGTGGCTGCATTCGCCGCTCGTTGGGGTTGCCTCCGAGATCGGCAGCCACCTGCCACACACCCTCGAACAGGCGTTGAAGGTGTTCGTTGGGGTGAGCGGTGCGGTCATCCTCGTCGCGGCTGTCACGACGGCGATGTCGGGATTTTCGCGCCTTGCCTACTCACTGGGTGAGCACGGCCAGCTCCCGGCCGCGTTCGGGCGCTTGCATCGACGCACGCTCGTCTCACCGCAGGCAATCCTGAGTGTCGCCCTCGTGTCGAGCGGGATCGTGGTCGCAACGTCCTTTGTGAAGCACGACGTGACGTTCCTCGCGAGCATCTTCTCGTTCGGCGTGCTCGGGGCGTTCACCGCAGCGCAGCTCGCCGTGATTCGTTTGCGGATCACTGAGCCAAACCTGCCGCGCCCGTATCGAACGCCGTTCAACATCACATTCCGCCGGGTAGAGATTCCGCTCCCCGCAGTCATCGGCTCGATCGCGACCTTCTCGATCTGGATCGTCTCGCTCTGGACGCACCCTGCCGCCCGTTACGTCGGCCCGGGCTGGCTGATCCTTGGCTTCGTGGTGTACGTCGGTGTGCGTCGCTCGCGTGGCGAACGGTTGATGGCGCGTGTCGTTGCGCCTGACGAGCTCGCGCCATCCGATGTGCCCCGGTTCCGTCGCATCTTGGTTCCGATGAAACTCGGGATTATCGGCGAGGAGATGATGGCGACGGCGGTGAAGCTTGCTGCCGAGCACGGGGCCGTGGTCGAGGCCGTGTATGTGACGCTCGTGCCGCTCGAGTTACCGATCGACGCTCCGATGCCGGACAAGGACGAGCGTGCTGCGGAGGCGCTCGAGGAGGCCCGCTTGCTTGGCGACGACCTCGGTGTCCACGTGATCACGTCGACGTTGCGCGCACGCGCGATCGGCGGGGCGATCGTCCATCACGCCGAAGCGACGAAGGCGGATGTGATCGTCCTCGGCTCGTCACCCCGCTGGCGCCGGCAGTCACGGTTCTTCTCTCCCACCGTCGATTACGTGCTTCGGAAGGCGCCGTGTGAGGTGCTCATCGTGACGTTCCCGCAACAGGTGATGGACGCAGAGCTCGCCTTGGAGTGATCGCATTCGGCGGTCGGCCGAAGGGTCGGATACGCTCCTGCACGTGAAGGCGATAGTCGTCGGGTGTGGACGCGTGGGTGCTGCTCTTGCCACCGAACTCAAGTCGGGTGGTTGGGATGTCGCCGTCATTGACGAACGCGAAGAGGCACTTGGTCGGCTCGGTGAGAACTGGACGGGCGAGTTCTTCGTGGGGCACGGCATGGATGTGCCTCTGCTGAAGTCCGCGGGAATCGAAGCCGCCGACGCGGTTGTCGTAACAACCGATGGCGACAACACGAACATCCTGATCGCGCAGGTTGCGCAGCGGAAGTTCAACGTCTCGTCGGTCGTCGTTCGCTTGCTCGATCCCCGCCGCGCCGAGTTCTATCGTTCGCTCGGCTTGAACGTCGTGTGCCCAACATCGAGTGCGATCGCCGGTTTGAAGGCCGCGGTGCTTGGCGATGCAGCGGTCGAGGTCGCCTGATGTACATCCTGATCGCAGGCGGCGGCAAGGTCGGGTCGAACCTCACGCGCACCCTCTTGCGCGACGGCCACGAGGTGACCCTCATCGAGCAGCGCGGCACACGCTACGACCAGCTTGAGGTGGAGTTCGAGCATCAGGTGTTGAAGGGCGACGCGACCGAGATGTTCGTCCTCGAGTCCGCGGGCATTCGCCGGCCGCCCGATCTCGTGGTTGCGGTGACAGGTGACGACGAGGACAACGTCGTGATCTGCCAGCTGGCGCGCGAAAAGTATGGGGTGGAAACCGTGATTGCGCGCGTGAACGATCCGCGCAACCAGATCTACTTCGACCTGCTCGGCATCACCGGCACTGTTTCGGCAACGAGCTCGATCATGGCGCTCATCGAGCACGAAGTTCCACAGCACGGGTTGATCCACCTGCTCGAACTCCGCAAGGAGAACTTGGAGATCGTCGAGGTAACGGTCGGTGAAAAGGCCGCATGCACCGGCAAGCTGATCGGCCAGGTCACGTTGCCCGAGGGGGCGCGCCTGATCTCGGTTGTCCGAGACGGAAAGCCGAGCCTTCCTGAAGATTCGATGCAGCTTGTTGCGGGCGACTCGGTGTTGGCGATTCTGCAGCCGGGTAAAGAGGACGAGCTACGTCGCGTCCTCGTGCGCGAATAGCGTCGATCACGTGGAACCCCGATGCGCGGCCTCCGGGCTAGCGCATAGGCTTCGGATATGCGTGGGCTGACCTCTCCTCGCCTGCTCGCAGTTGCTGCCGCGATCCTCGGTGTGACGAGCATTGTGTCGGCCGCGACACCCGAGTTTGCCGACCGCATTCACACCGCCAGGAACCTTGTCGGCCGCGATGTGCCGTCGCTCGCTCGCACGCTCGTTGTCGCGTTCGGGTTGGCCTTGTTGCTGCTCTCGCGCGGACTGGCGCGTCGCAAGCGTCGCGCGTGGCAGCTTGCTTTTGCGCTTGTCCTCGCGCTCGCAGCTGCACACATCGCGAAGGGGCTCGACGTCGAGGAAGCGGCGATCTCGATCGGATTCCTCGGCGCCTTGTGGGTTGGGCGTCGCGAGTTCGTCGCACCAGGTGATCCGCAGTCGGTGCGCCCGTTGGTTCAGGTCTTGCTCGCGTTGGCGGTTGTTGTGCCAGTTGCGCTGCTGCACCTCACCGGCGAGGTCGCCTACTCGGACTTTGTAGACGACGGTGTCGTACTTCTGATCGGGGCGCTCGGGCTGCGCGCGATCGCTGTGTGGCTGCGGCCGACTGCGGAGCGGGTCAGGAACATCCCTGCCGAACGCCATCGGGCCGAGGAGCTCGTGAGGGAGTTCGGGCGCGATAGCCTCGCCTACTTCTCGCTCCGTCGCGACAAGTCACTCTTCTTCTCA
>CAIWTI010000011.1 GCA_903915545.1 uncultured Actinomycetes bacterium
GCCGTAGGCAGACTCAAACCACTGATGGCACAGGCGATCGAACACTGCTCATCCTTTGATGCGTCCGCACAGACGCTCTCGTTCGTTCTGTCCATCGTCGTAATCCCCCTCTAGGGGGAGCGATGCACTCACGCGGCCGAGTCGCCGCAGACGGAGACCGAACACGGGAGACGTGCGCCGCGCCGACGGCGCGTACCGACAAACCAGTAGGAGCCTGAGAGTGCGTACGACGATGACAACCACGCGGGAAAAGGAAGGCCTGAAGCGCGATTCGCGCTCGGTCTCGCGCCCCCATACCCACCGCAAGGAGGCCATGGCATGACACGGATGCTCGGCTCTGACGCGATCCTCCGCTCGCTGGAAGCGGAAGGCGTCGAGGTGATGTTCGGCATTCCGGGTGGAGCGATCCTCCCGACCTACGACGCAATCGCACGCGGTACGACCGTACGCCACGTCCTTGCCCGGCACGAGCAGGGTGCAGGCCACATGGCGCAGGGCTACGCCCGCGCCTCCGGCCGCGTTGGTGTTGCGATCGCAACATCAGGCCCGGGCGCAACGAACCTCGTTACCCCGATCGCCGACGCGTGGATGGACTCGACGCCGCTCGTCTGTATTACCGGGCAGGTCTACTCGCGGCTGATCGGTACTGACGCATTCCAGGAGATCGACATCACGGGCATCACGCTTCCGTGCGTGAAGCACTCGTGGCTTGTGCAGGACGTGCGTGAGATCCCCGCCGTGATGAAGGCCGCGTTCCACGTCGCCCGCTCCGGTCGCCCCGGCCCTGTCCTCGTCGACATCGCGAAGGACGCTCAGGAGGCCGAGCTCGACTTCAACTATCCCGACGAGGTCGACCTTCCGGGTTGGAAGCCGCCGACGAAGGTGCACGAGCGTCAGGTGCGCGAGGCCGCGCGAGCGATCGCCGAAGCGCGCCAGCCGATCGTCTATGCCGGCGGTGGCGTCCTGAACGGTGATGCTTGCGTCGAGCTCCTCGAACTGATCGAGTCGGCGAACCTGCCGTCGGTTGTCACGCTGATGGGTAAGAGCGCGATCCCCGACTCGCACCCGCTCAACTGCGGCATGCCGGGCATGCACGGCTCGAAGTTCGCGAACTTCGCGCTCAACAAGTCCGACCTGATCATCGCCGTCGGCTCCCGCTTCGACGATCGCGTCACCGGCAAGGTCTCGGCCTTCGCCCCCGGCGCCAAGGTGATCCATTTCGACATCGACGCGGCCGAGGTGGGGAAGATCCGCTCGGCTGACATCCCGGTCGTCGGCCCGCTGAAACTCGCGCTGCGCCAGCTGACAAACGAGCTGAAGACGATGCTCGCCGACAAGCCGATGCAGACGGCCGCCTGGCACGCCCAGCTCGAGGAGTGGCGCGGCCAGTACCCCTACAAGTACCGCAAGGGAGCGCCGGGCTCACTCATCAAGCCGCAGCTCGTGATGGAGACGCTCCGCGACATCACTGCAGGCCGCAACGACGTGATCTGGACGACCGGCGTCGGCCAGCATCAGATGTGGGCGATGCAGTACCTCCAGTGCGACGAGCCCCGCTCCTTCATCACGTCAGGTGGCCTTGGGACGATGGGCTTCGGTGTTCCGGCCGCGGTCGGCGCCAAGGCAGCACGCCCCGACGCCACCGTGATCTGCGTTGATGGCGACGGCTGCTTCCAGATGACCTGCCAGGAGCTCGCAACCGCAGCACTTGAGCGGCTCCCGATCGTCGTCGTGATCGTGAACAACGGCTGGCTTGGCATGGTGCGCCAGTGGCAAGACCTCTTCTACTCGGAGCGGTTCGCCGAGACGCACCTCACCAAGCAGGTGCCCGACTACGCGCAGCTCGCTGAGGCGCTCGGGGCAGCTGGCTTCACCGTTGACCACGAAGACGATCTCGAATCGACGCTCCGCGCAGCCCTCGAAGCTGGTCGTACCGCCGTCGTTGACGTTCGCACCGATCCGGAAGAGAACTGTTACCCGATGATCCCCGCCGGTGCAGCTGCCGTCGACATCATCGAAATGCCCGACGAAGAGGAGGTTCCATCGTGAGCCACCACACCGTCTCGGTTGAGCTCGAGAACAAGCCGGGCGCACTCGTCCGCATCTCGCAGCTCTTTGCCCGTCGCGGCTACAACATCCAAAGCCTTGCCGTTGGCCCCACCGAGCGCCCGGGTATCTCCCGGCTCACGCTCCGGGTCGACTGCAGTGAGCACACGATCGAGCAGATCGAAAAGCAGATGCACAAGCTCGTCAACGTGCTGCGTGTCGTCGAACTGCTTCCCGACGAGTCAGTCGAGCGTGAGCTCGCACTCATCACCGTGGGGGCACCACCCGACCGCCGCGCCGAGCTGATCGCGCTCGGTGACGTCTTCGGCGCCCGTGTCGCTGACATTGGCCGTGAAGCGCTCACGTTTGAGATCGTCGGAAGGCCCGAGGAACTCGACGCCTTCGAGGAGCTCGTCCGCCCCCATGGGGTGCGCGAACTCGCCCGCACGGGCAGGATCGGCTTGCGCCGACCTGGTCCGCGCCAATCCCGGGCCCAGGCCGCCCTTACTTAAAAGCGAAAGGAACGAAACCGCATGGCAGAAGTGATCAAGTCGGGCGACCTCTCCCTGCTCTCAGGCAAGGTCGCAGTGCTCGGGTTCGGCAGCCAGGGCCACGCACACGCACTGAACCTCGCCGACTCCGGCGTGAAGGTCGAGGTCGGCCTTCGTCCCGACAGCACCTCGCGCGCGGCCGCCGAAGAGGCTGGCCTCACCGTGAAGACCGTTGCTGAGGCCGTCAAGGGCGCGCAGCTCGTCGTCTTCCTCGTCCCCGACGGCTCGCAGGCTGAGCTGTTCAAGAACGAGGTTGAGCCGAACCTCGAGCCTGGCGCGGCGCTTGTCTTCGCCCACGGCTTCGCAATCCACTTCGGCCTGATCACCCCGCCGGCCGGCCATGACGTGTTCATGGTTGCCCCGAAGGGTCCGGGTCACGTCGTCCGCCGCTTCTTCGAAGAGGGCTACGGCACCCCGGCACTGATCGCGGTTGCCCAGGATGCATCGGGCAAGGCGCGCGACTACGCCCTCGGCTACGCCGTCGGTATCGGCTCGGGCCGTGCCGGCATCATCGAGACGACGTTCAAGGAAGAGACCGAGAGCGACCTCTTCGGCGAGCAGGCAGTTCTCTGTGGTGGCGTCACGCAGCTGATCCGCTTCGGCTTCGACACGCTTGTCGAGGCTGGCTACCAGCCGGAGATCGCCTACTACGAGTGCCTCCACGAGCTCAAGCTGATCGTCGACCTGATCTTCGAAGGCGGCCTCGAGCGGATGCACTACTCGATCTCCGACACAGCCGAGTTCGGCTCGCATCGCGTTGGCCCGCGTGTTGTCGACCAGCACGTCAAGGACAACATGAAGAAGGTGCTGACAGACATCCAGGACGGCTCGTTCGCCCGCGAATGGATCGCCGAGATGGAGCGCGGTCGCCCGTCGCTCGTCGAGTACCGCAACGTCCTCAGCGAGACCACGATCGAGAAGGTCGGCAAGCGCCTGCGCGCGCTCGGCGAGCGCGAAGTGACAGGGGCGCATGGCGTCAGTTGACGTACCGGTAGCCCTTCTCGGCTACGGCACGGTTGGGGCCGCTGTCAACCGCCTGTTCCATGTGCAGGCAGAAGACATCGAGCGCGCAACAGGGCACCGCCTGCGGGTGGTCAAGGCCCTTGTGCGCAGCCTCGACAAAGAACGGGAGTTCCCGGCGGCGCCGGGCGTCCTCACCACGGACATCAACGAGATCCTCAACGATCCGTCGATCTCCGTTGTTGCCGAGGTGATGGGCGGGGTCGAAGGGACAGGGGAGATCGTCCTCGACCTGCTCCGTAGTGGCAAGAACGTCGTGACGGCAAACAAAC
>CAIWTI010000012.1 GCA_903915545.1 uncultured Actinomycetes bacterium
ATGCCTCTCTCTTGCTCCTGCTCCATCCAGTCCATAACTGCTTTTCCGTCATGGACCTCTCCGATTTTATGAGATACTCCCGTGTAATAGAGGATTCTCTCTGTCGTAGTAGTTTTCCCCGCGTCAATATGGGCCATGATTCCGATGTTCCGGACGCGATCGAGCGCGGTCTTGATTTCAGTCGACGACATCTCTCTCCCTACCAGCGATAGTGGGCAAAGGCCTTGTTGGCCTGCGCCATGCGATACATGTCGTCTTTGCGCTTGTACGCGTTGCCCTGGCTCTCGAGCGCATCGAGGATTTCGCCCGCAAGCTTGTCCTCCATGTGCTTCTCGCGCCGGTCGCGTGCGAACGTGATCAGCCAGCGGAGAGCCAACGTGCGGCCGCGGCGCTGCGGAACTTCAACCGGAACCTGGTAGTTCGCGCCACCGACACGGCGGCTGCGGACTTCGAGAACCGGAGTAACAGTCTTGACAGCCTGCTCGAGCACCTCGACCGGCGGGCGACCCGTCTTGGCACCAACCTTCTCAAGCGCGGCGTAGACGATCTGCTCTGCCGTCGACTTCTTGCCGTGGAGCATGACGCGGTTCACGAGCTGCGAGACGAGCTGGCTCTCGTACACCGGGTCGGCGACAAGCGGACGGATGTGGATTTCTGCGCGACGAGGCATATCGAATCTACGACTTCTTCGCGCCGTACTTTGAGCGCGCCTGCTTGCGGCCCGAAACGCCTGAGGCGTCGAGCGCTGCGCGGATGACCTTGTAGCGGTACCCCGGGAGATCCTTCACGCGGCCGCCGCGGATGAGCACAACCGAGTGCTCCTGCAGGTTGTGGCCTTCACCCGGAATGTAGGTACCGACCTCGATGCCGTTCGTCAGGCGCACGCGGGCGATCTTGCGCAACGCGGAGTTCGGCTTCTTGGGGGTCATGGTCGAAACGCGCGTGCAGACACCACGACGCTGTGGCGCACCCTGGAGTGCAGGCGTCTTGGTCTTTGCGCTCTTGTCCGAGCGACCCTTACGAATGAGCTGATTGACGGTAGGCATGCTGAAGTTTTCTTCTCTCGTTCGACCCTATTCAGACGGAAGTCCGGCGGGCATGTCGTCCCAGCCGAACCGGCCGGGCATGGTAGCCAACACACCTTGTCCCCGTCAAACCACACGTCGTCCGGGGTCCTGGTGCCTGAAGAGGGTAGCGGACCCGCGCAGACTGGGAGCAATCAACGCAGCTCCCACCTCGGAAAGCATTGCGCCTGGACCGGACAGCACGCGCGGATCGTTGCTGCGAGCGGGTTCTCAGCTCTGCCGACGGGCGCCCCTGGCAGAATCGTGAACCTCGATGCCGCTCGCATTCACCATACTTCTGCTCGGTCTTGCGGGGGTAGTGGCTTCGCTGGGCGCGGTCATCGGGGTTCGTGCGCGGCGGAGCGCTGGGCGACGCGCGCAGGAGGCCGTCCGTCGGTTTGCTGACGGCGCCGGTTTCACGGATGAGCTCGCGGCCACCCTCGACGCGCGACGCATCGTCGTGCGCGTGCTCGATACGGCGGCCGTGCTCCCGGGCGTCGACGGAGCGATCGTTCACACACTCGACGGCGCCGCCGCTGTGTCGGGCGTCTCGCCCGAAGAGGCTGAGCGCCTCGTGATCGCAGCTCCGCCCGACCCAAATCTCCGATCAGCCGAAATCGCACTCAGCTTTCGCCTTGACGATGCCGAAGGAGGCGGCAGCCTCGTCCGGAGTGCCGTGATCGTCCCGCTGCGGGCCGAGGGTCAGTCGTTTGGCACACTGCTCGCCGTCTCCCGCTCGTTGACCGAGCGGATTCCACAGGCCTCCGTTACCGCTCTCGAGCTCCTCGCGCGCCAGGCGGGCCCCGCGCTCGACAATGCTCACCGTTTTGCCGAGGCACGCCGACTTGCCGATCTCGACTCGCTCACAGGCCTCGCGAACCGTCGCGCCTTCCACGAGTCGCTCACCCGTGAATGTGCGCGCGCGACTCGGTACGGCCGCAAGCTCTCGCTGATCGTGTTTGACCTCGACAACTTCAAGTCCGTCAACGACCACCACGGTCATCTCGCTGGCGACGCCGTGCTCGCCGAAGTGGCGTTGCGCGTGAAGGCTGCAGTGCGCGCCACCGACATCCCGTGTCGGGTCGGCGGTGACGAATTCGCGGTCATCCTTCCCGAGTCCGGCAGCGACGACGCGTTGCTGCTCTCCGAACGGATCGCCAAGGCCGTCGCCGCCAAGCCGATCGCGAACGTGGGTCATGCGTCGCTGTCAGCAGGGGTTGCCGAGATCACAAGCGGCGACGACTACGAGACCTTCTTCAACCGTGCTGACGCAGCCCTCTACCGCGCCAAGGGCGACGGTAAGGCCCGCACGGTCGCCGGCTAGCCCCGGCACCCGCCGCAGCGCAGCGCGCCCTAGAAG
>CAIWTI010000013.1 GCA_903915545.1 uncultured Actinomycetes bacterium
GCTCATCGCGGCGGCGACCTTGTCGGCGGCGTCGCGCTCGGCGAGCTTGTGCTGGACCGCCTCGAACTCCTTGGGGTCCACGCCCTCGACCGGCTTCTGCAGCTTCAAAACGGCTGCCTTGATGGCATCTCCGGAGGCGTCGGCCTGCAGGCCCAGCGCCTGGAGCGCAATGGATCGGTCGGCCAGTGCGGCGCCGGCGCGCTGCGATGCGGCCGTCACCTCGTCGGCGGTGGCGGTCTCGGGTAGGCCGAGCGCCTTCGCCATGAGCTTGAGCTGCTCCTCGTTCATGACTCTCTCCTCCTCGAAGACGAGGTTCTCGCGGACGCTGTTGAGCCGTACCTCGGGGAGCTCCTCGAGAAACGGTTTGTTCGTGAGTGCGACGCTGTGCAGGCTGGCGCCGGTCAGGTCGCCAGACTTCCGGTCCCGCGTGTTGAAGACGATCGTCGGCGACAGGTAGCGATACTCGCGGGCGCGAATCTGATCAGCCGCGTTCGGCGTCCAGTCGACCTTGCCCCAGAGTTGGTGCTGGCCGTCGTCGGCCTTCCGCACCTGCAGGTTGCCCGGCTCGATCCAGCCCGTCGCCGGCGCGTGATCGCCGAAGACGCTCGCGTGCTCGTAGTCGACGGGCGTGGCGAGCTTCGCCGAGACGTTCTTCTCGACCATCTGCCGCATCATCGGCTCGTCGATCGAGAAGGCCCCTTGCCAATGTCCCGCCCATTTGCCCTCAACGGCGAGGCAATGCCAGGCGCTGTTCGTGACTCCCTCGACGGGGAAGTCGAAGCTGCAGGCGAGCGGGGCGGGGACGCGGAACTTGAAGGCCTTGCGCTTCATCTTCGCTCAGATTCGTGGTGTGGGAATCACGCCGCAAGAAAATTTTTCGCGCGACTTTGCAACGTCTAGCAGATGTCAACGGTTTTTCGGGATTGCATCGGTGAGCGGTAGGCGCCTATATTGATGATCACACCGAGCCTGGCCGGCTCATCGACAACCTGAGTGCTCCTGCTCCTCGGCGCGGCCTTCCGGCCAGGCGACCGCGCCGAGGAACAGGGCGTTTGAGGGCCAGGATGCGGATCTAGACGGGCTTCAGCTCTGGCGGGGTAGGCTTGGGGTCGAACCGCGAGGCGACGCTTTCGTAGGCTTCGATCAGCCGCGCATCATCGGTGAAGGCGAACGGCGGAACGAACACGACCTCGGCGAACGTCACCGACGCCATGAGCGGCACGAAGCCGCGCTCGACCATGCGCCCCTCGCCACCACCCTTCACCCGACCGACCGACGCCTCGAGTAGCACCAGCGGGCAGGCCAGCTTGAGCAGCGCGGGGCCGGCGTCGACCACACGCCCCATGATCGGTTTGCTGCCGGTGAACGCCACCGCGTACCGCTGCCCCTCGATGCGGATGTTCGGCATTACTTCCCTCCGCAGGCGATCGCGGCGTTGGCGTTCATCACGGCCTCACGGACGTGCCGGATCGCGACGGTCTGGTCGGCCGAAGCCGGCGTGTTCTCGAGGATCACTTTCGCCAGAAGCAGTCCGTGCTCACGGATGGCGGTGAA
>CAIWTI010000014.1 GCA_903915545.1 uncultured Actinomycetes bacterium
CGACGAGATCCTCGCCGCGAACGTGCGTCACCACCCGCACCCGCTATTTGTCGACGAAGGGGACGTCGTTGATGGCTGGGCCGTGATCCACCTTCCGGGGCACGCGCCTGGGCACCTCGTGTTGATGCGTGATGACGTGATGATCTCGGGCGACGTCTTGCTCAACCGCATTACGCCGAATATCTCGCGAGATCTCCAGTCGGGCCCCGATCCGTTGGCGCGTTACCTGGAAACCCTCGAGCGCATCGCCGTGCTTGCGCCCGTGAGGACGTACCCGGGTCATGGCTCACCAATCGAGAACCCGGCTGAGCGGGCGGGTGAGATCAAGCTGCATCACGACGCGCGGCTTGCGCTCACACTCTCGGCGCTCGACGAGGGCGAGCGAACCGCCTACCAGGCCTCGTTTACGGTGTTCCCCGACACGCTGCCACCGTTCCTACGCCGCTTTGCGTTCCTCGAGACGCTCGCGCACCTCGAGTACCTCGTGTTGAAGGGCGAGATTACGCGGGTCGAACCGAGCCAAGGCCCGATCGCGTACGTCGCTCACTAGCGTTTTGCGCTAAGCGGAGCCGGGGTTCACGACAACCCCTTGCGCGTTGGTGCAGAGATGGGTGTCGAGGCTGCACTCGATCGCTTCCGAAACGGCCTTCGCCGTGCCGCCTGATACTGCGACTTCGACGCTCTTTGGCGCGGTAACCAGAAGTTTCAGCGAACGGTGCGACGTGGTGTCGATCAGCGAGTAGCTTCCGACTTGGAACGTGACGCTCAGCCGCGTCGACTTGCCTTTCGCGAGCGACGGGGTGTGCTTGCCGACAACCCCAGGGCCGGTGATGGTTAGAACATGCGCACCTGACCCACGATTGATCACGGTGAGCACCGCAGGTGCGCTCGTGATTCCCGATGCGGGCACGGGTGCGTTGCCCGCATCGAGCAAGAGGATTCCCGAGTCGTTGAGCACGACGGTGTAGGGAACGATCGTTGCCGGGCGCGCCGACGCTGGGGCCGTGAGCTGGCTCGAAACGGCGAAGCCGGTCGCTGCCGTGAGAGCGAGTGCGGTGCACATGACGATTGAGCGGGCGCGGTGGGTCACGCGGCCAAGGTAGCGCCGCTTGCGGCGCCCCGCCATGGCACACGCGTCTTAGTAGCCGTACGTGGTGCCGTCAGGCGCGGTGCAGAGATGCGTGTCGAGGCTGCAGTCCATGCCCTGGGTGACGATCTTGCCGGTCGATCCGCCCGTCGCAACGCTCTTTGGCGCCTGCACCGAGAGCTTCAACGTCTTGTGGCTCTTACCGGCAGTGTCGGTGAGGGTGTAGTTCCCGACTTCGAACGTCACGGTCAGTTTCGCCTGCGCGCCCTTATTGAGGCCGGAGGTGTGCTTCCCGCTCACGTCCGGCCCCGCGATCGAAAGCACGTGAGTCCCGGTGCCGCGATTGATGACGGTGATGACGGTCGGTGAACTTGTGATCGTGGCCGGAGTAACTGCGGCGCCGTTACCGTCAAGGAGCAGGATCCCGCTGTTATTGAGCACGACCGTGTACGGGATCAACGTGCGGATCTGGGTCGGCGAAGCACCCGCGAACTCAGC
>CAIWTI010000015.1 GCA_903915545.1 uncultured Actinomycetes bacterium
CGTCGGCTCCGACCTCGAGGCCAATGATCTTGTCGACGTCCTCGTCGCGCGCAGTCAGCATCAAGATCGGCACGTCGGAGGTCTGGCGGATCCGCTTGCACACTTCGATCCCGTCGAGATCGGGAAGCATCAGGTCGAGAACGATCAGCGCCGGACTGTTGGCCGCTTCAGCAAGGCCCGCAGCACCAGTCGATGCGGTGCGCACCGTGTAGCCCGCGTTCTTGAGGTAGAGCGACACAAACGACGCGATCGAGCTCTCGTCTTCGACAACAAGGATCGTCGGTGACGACGACTGCGCGCTCATCGTGCGTTTCCAAACGTGATGATCGTGACGGTGCGCTGGAGCGGAAGCCCTTTGCCACCGTTGATCGAGTAGACGCCGAAGTCGCTCAATGCTGGATCACCGACGAGGGCGACAGATCCACGCCCAACCGCCGAGACGCCGATGCCGCCACCGTCGATCTGCAACGAGTACCGGCCAGACGGAAAGAAGAAGCGAACGTCGGTGCCGGTGTACGCACCAAACGAGCCGGCAACAGTGCTGCGCGACTTCGCTGAAAGCTGCGGCGGCGACCCGTCATCGGAGGTGTACGAGAGCACCGTGATCGTTCCGGCCGAAATGTGGCCGTAGATCAGTCCGCGGCCCGTGACGATCACGCGACCCCCGGCATCGGTCGTCACGAACGAACCGTCACCCGGCGAAAGCGTTGCCTGACTACCCGCGGAAGCGATCGCGGGCACAAGCAGCGCGAGCACAAGAGGGATGAGGATGAGACGACGCATGGAGTGACGCAAGTATTCCGACGCGAAGTATGCCCCTACTGAAGGAATCGTTAGGAGATTTCGCTCGCGGCGGTACCGTCTTGGCATGCACGACGCGACAACGTTCGGGGCTGTGATCCTGCTTGCGAGTGCGGCGCTCGTGGTGTCGCTCGGTACATCAAAGCTGTCGGAGCGACTCTCAATCCCGGTCGCAGCACCGTTTCTGATCCTGGCGGCAGTCGCGTCGGACATCTTCCCGGGCCTCACGCGATCGATTGGCACGGTCGAACATGTGTCGACAGTCGCCCTTGTGATCATTCTCTTTGACGGCGGTCTTGCGATCGGTTGGGCCCGCTTTCGTCCCTCCGCAGCTCCGATTGCGACGCTCGGTGTTGTCGGGACGTTCGCCACGGCGGGCGGGATTGCCCTCGTCGCGCACTGGGTGCTCGGCCTTTCATGGATCTCAAGTGGGCTGATCGGCGCCGCTGTTGCTCCCACCGATCCGGCAGTGATGTTCTCGGTGCTCGGGAACCGTGAGATCGAGGGTCGAACGGGGACGATTCTGCAGGGCGAGTCGGGCGCAAACGATCCCGTCGGGATCGCGCTGATGATCGGCATGCTCGAACTCGCGACCCATCCTGGCTCGAGCTTCTGGGTGGTCGTCACGACCTTCCTGCTCCAGATGGCGGTCGGTCTCGCGATCGGAATCGGGGGTGGGCTACTCCTCGGCTTCGCGATGCGTCGAGGCTCGCTTCCAACGGCTGGCCTCTACTCCCTCCGTACGCTTGCTGCGGCAGGGGTGATCTACGGCGCCGCGAGCGTGGCGCACGGCTCTGGGTTCCTCGCTGTGTTCGTCGCCGGCCTGCTCGTGGGAGATATTCGCGCGCCATTCAAGGAAGAGATCGAGACGTTCCACGAAGCGTTGTCGTCGCTCGCCGAGTTTGTGGTCTTCCTCGTTCTCGGCCTGACGATCTCGCTTTCAGCGATGAACCTGGGCATCTGGCTCGACGGACTGCTGCTTGCGGCGTTCCTCGCACTCGTTGTGCGTCCCATTGCCTGCCTGCCGCTGCTGATGCCGTTCAAGCTCCGTCGTGGCGAGCAAGCGTTCGTCCTGTGGGCCGGCCTCAAGGGCGCGGTGCCGATCTTGCTCGCGGCGTTCGCCGTGGCGCGTGGTGTTGCAGACGCCGACCGCATCTACGAACTCGTGTTCGTTGTCGTGCTTGTCTCCGTCCTCGTGCAGGGCACAACGATTGCCGCGGCCGCTCGGCGCCTCGGCGTCGAGATGCGCTAACGCCCGGACGTCTCGTCAGTTGCCTGGAGCGGACTTGGCCCCCAATGGAGCGCCCCCTCAAACCGCGATACGACGAGAAACGCAACTGTCGCGTACACCCAGCCGAGCAGACAGTCCGATACGTAGTGCTCGCCGCCATAGACCAGGGCGAACACCATCGCGAGCGGGTAGACGACCGCGACCACACGCCATGGGCCATGTACGAAGCGCCAAAGGAAGAGTGAGATCAGGAAGGCATACCCCGCATGGAGCGACGGGACGGCCGCAACGTTATTTGCGACCTTCTCGCCGTTTTCAAAGAGCGCTCCGAAGCCGCCAACCGGAAGATCGGTTCCAACCGCATGGGGAATCCGAACGATGTGAGGCAGAACGCCGTCTTCGCCCGCGAGCCACGGCGGGACAGCCGGATACAGAACGTAGGTCACAAACGCTGCGCCCGAG
>CAIWTI010000016.1 GCA_903915545.1 uncultured Actinomycetes bacterium
GGTCTTCTCGCCGCGTGCTTCCCAGTAGTTCTCGCCGAGCTTCTCGATGAGCGTCTGCTCGAGTTCGCCTGAACGCTCGAGCTCTTCGACGATATCGGCACCGCCGATCAGCTCACCGCGGACGAACACCTGCGGAATCGTCGGCCAACCGGAGATCGCCGAGAGTTCTTCGCGCAGCTGCGGGTCGACAAGGATGTCGACAGCGGTGATCGGAGCACCAACCCGGCGCAACGCACCGAGTGCGCGCTCGGAGTTGCCGCACATGATCATCTCGGGTGTGCCCTTCATGAACAGCGCAACATCCGCGCCGTCGAGCAGTTCCTGAATCTTCTCGCTGTAGCTCAACTCGCCGTCCCCTTGGTCGTGATCCGCAACTCATGAATGGTGCCGTCGGCCAATGGGCCGGCGAGCGCCTTGTTGATCAGGCTGTGTTGCTGAATGAGCTTCAGCCCGTTGAACGCTTGCGAAACGACCACCACATGGAAGTGGTCGCCGCCACCCGTGCGATCAACCACGTCCACCTGGGACGCGTCCGGGAACTCCTCATTGAGGAGAGTGCGCAGCAGTTCGACGCTCATCGCAGACGATGGTACCCGGCGACATGGAATTGCCGCTCCATGGCTACACTGAGTGCCCGCGCGGATGTGGCGGAATTGGTAGACGCGCACGGTTCAGGTCCGTGTGCCCGTAAGGGCGTGGAGGTTCAAGTCCTCTCATCCGCATCTCTGGCCCGCTCCGGTCTCTTCCCTGGCGTCGCGGCCCTGGCCGCAGCCGTCGGGCTGGCCGGGGCGGGGCTTGCCACGGGCCAAACAGCCCGCGGTGCGGTGCCCGATCGGGTCGAGGTGGTCGTCGCACTCACGACGCCGCCACTTGCCCGCTACGGCCGCTCTGCTCTCTCGACCACCCATGCGCGATACGCCGCTGCGATCGCGGCAAGGCAGGACGCAGTGGTTGCGCAGATCCGGAAGCGCGTTCCCTCAGCGGTGATCCGCTGGCGCTACTCGATCGTGCTCGATGGTGTGGCCGTCGTCGTTCCGTCTACGAGCGTGCCTACGCTGCGCACGATCCCGGGCATCACCCACATCTACGCGAACACGGCGTATCCCGCCCTGAGTGTCAGGGCGACCCACATCTCGGCTGCGCATGCCCACGCGCTCGAACTGCAGGGACCGTCCGTCATCGGTGCCGACAAGCTTTGGGGCACGAACCTTCAGACCGCCGGGAACGGCATGAAGATCGGGATCATCGACGACGGGATCGATACAGCGCACACGTACTTCTCGCCGACGGCGTTCACGTACCCCGCGGGCTTCCCGAAAGGGCAGACGTCGTACGCATCAGCCAAGGTGATCGTTCAGCGTGCGTTCGCCCCCGCGTCGACGACGTACGCCAACGCGGCTCTGCCATACGACCCAAGCGAGTCGTTTCACGCGACGCACGTTGCCGGAATCGCCGCCGGTGACCACAACACCTCAACGGGGTCGGGACTCGCCACCGGCGTCGCACCGAACGCCTACCTCGGAAACTACAAGGCTCTCTCTGTGCCAACACCCGACTTTGGCCTTGACGGGAACGCGGCTGAGCTCGCCGCAGCCGTTGAATCGGCCGTCGCCGACGGGATGAACGTGATCAACCTCTCGCTCGGTGAGCCCGAGATTGAACCGAGCCGCGACCTCGTGGTCGCCGCGCTGAACGCCGCGGCTCGAGTAGGCGTGATTCCGGTCGTCGCGGCAGGAAACGACTTCAGCGAGTTTGGGTACGGCTCGATCGGATCACCGTCGAACGCCTCAGGGGCAATTGCCGTCGCCGCGACGACTGAGGGTGGCGATATCGCCGACTTCTCCTCGGGCGGCCCCGCACCCGTGTCGCTCGCACTCAAGCCCGATGTCTCGGCTCCTGGTGTTGCGGTCACCTCGTCGCTGCCTCCGAGCGAGGGTGGGCCGTGGGGCGAGCTCGACGGCACAAGCATGGCTACCCCCCACGTCGCAGGCGCGATCGCAC
>CAIWTI010000017.1 GCA_903915545.1 uncultured Actinomycetes bacterium
GCCGCCTGCCCGATGTCGGCATCACCCATCGCCGCACGACGATCTCCACCGTCGGTTGGCTGCCAAACCTCACGCGCGTCATCGACGAGGTTGAGGAGCCGATTCGGCTCGCGCTCTCACTCCATGCTCCAACAGACGCGCTGCGCAGCCGGCTCATGCCAGTGAACGACCGCTATCCCCTCGAAGACGTCCTCGCCGAGTGCCGTCGCTACGTCGAGCTCCGACGCCGCAAAGTCTTCATCGAGTACGTCATGCTCGCAGGCGTCAACGACACTCCCGAGCATGCGAAGGAGCTCGCGAAGGTCCTCGGGCAGGACGCCTTCAAAGTCAACTTGATCCCGTACAACCCCACGGGGATGTACGACGGTTCGCTGCGAGACACGATCGCCGTGTTCAAGGCGGTGCTCGATCGGTCGCACGTACCGTCGACGGTTCGACTCACCCGCGGCCGCGATATCGCGGCCGCCTGCGGCCAGCTCGCCGCCGTCGAGTCGTAACGCAGCGCGTTTTACCGACGCCTTACGTGGCGCTTCGTTGCGCTTACTGACGGCACGCATCTTGGTGATCTCCTCTCCCCGACCAGGAGGCACCAGTGTCTATTTCCAGAAGGACTTTCCTGCGCAAGAGCGCAGCGACCGCCCTCGGCTCCGCCGGGGTCTACGCCACCCTCGACACCCTCGCGGGCACCGCAGCTGCGGCACCACCACCGGGACGACCATTCGGCCCTCCCCCGCCCCCACCACACGGTGCCCCGCCGCCGGGCGGCCCGGCGCCCCAGCAGCCCGGACGACCCACACCACGCGTGACGGGCGGCGAGCAGTACCTCTTTGCCCCGCGGAGCGTCACCGACAACGGTGTCGTCGTGCTGTCGCCTCCACTCCACCACGCAGTCGTGACCGCGCAGCTGACCGGCCCCGTAACGGTCGCATCGCAGACAGCTCTCGAAAACGTTCTAAAGGGTCTTGAGACCCAGGGCCTGCTCGACTTCACCGCAACCGGTGGTGGGGTCACGCTCGCGTGGGGCAAGCCGTACTTCAATCGCCTCCCCGCATCGTTCGTTGCGAAGTACATGCCGGTCGACAAGGTCGCGTCGGCGAACGCAGGAACGAACGTGCCCGCGTTGCTCGATGCGGTCGCGTTCGCTTCAGATCCCGCGAACGTCATCCTCGAAGCGAACGACCTCGCAGTTGTCGTTGCGTCGGACTCGCTCGACCACGTCAACACGATCATCAACGCGATCTTCAACGGGGCAGCCGCAAGCCTCTTCCACGTCACGAGTATCCGCCGCGGCTTCGTCGATGCCTCGCGGCTCGGAACAAGCCAACAGAGCCTGACCAAGCAGCTCGCTGTCGCCGCCGGAGTGCCGGGGGCGTCTTCGATCCCCGACCAAGCACAGCTCTTTCTCGGGTTCACCTCCACCCAGCGCGAAGCACTCGCACCCTCGAACATGGCGAGCCTCGAAACGGTGCCCGGACTCACCGACCAGTTCCCGAATGGGTACTTCGCACGAGGCACGACGATGCACCTGTCGCACCTCAAAGAGGACATCGCAAGCTGGTACGGCACCTCCTATTCCTCGCGCGTCGGTGCGGCGTTCAGTGCGCGGCACCCCGTCGGCCCGGGAACGCCCCTGACCGTTCCCGTGCGTCCCGAACGCGAAGACGATGTCAAGAACGAGCTTCGGCAGAGCGGCTACATCGGCCATTCGAGTTCGATGCAACCCGTGTCGCGCTTGGGCGACGACCTTGTCGACAACTACGGGGTGCCTTGGCATCGCGGAACACCGATCCCGCTCCGCGCTGACTTCAACACGCTCGACAACCCGTTCGCGTACAGCGCGAACCCGTCGGTCGACGGATACAGCTCGACGCCGGCCACCGGACTCCACTTCGTCGTCTACATGCCAACCTCCGACATGTTCCACCGCATGCGCCGGGCAATGGACGGCCAGTACGCCGACGGCAATCTCGGTAACGCCGCGGTGAAGGGACCATTCAACAAGGTGCTCACGACCACGCATCGGCAGAACTTCCTCGTGCCGCCGAAGTCGCATCGGTCGTTCCCTCTCGCCGAGCTCCTCTAGAGCCTCGACGAGCGTTGGGGCGGCGCGTCCTTACCCGAGTCGCGCCGCCCCAACCACCTCTCACTCAAGTCAATCCAGGGCGGCGCGTCTCGCTTCACTCGGTCGAGTGAACTTCCGTTCGCGACGTCAACACCCGGGCGCACAGGCCGATTCCGCATGACGACATGGACAGCCAGAGTCATGCTTAGCGTCAGCGCGCTCGACGAAGTCACGGTCAACCTGCCATCGGGTGTCGCCACCCGTAGCCAGGTCCGTGCACACGTCCTCGCCGTTGGCGTACGCACGATCGCGCTCGAAGCGATCGAGAAGTCGGACGTCTTGCGTCTGAAGGAGCATTTCCACTATCCGGGGTGCTATCTGACAACCGCGGACAGCGAAGCATTGCTGTACGCGTTCAAAGGCACTCTCGTACTCGCGGAGCCGGTCGGGGACCTGCGCTTCGTTGTTGACGAGGGAGTCTCCGATCCTGACCAGGCGACGAAGATCCTCGCCGCCTTCCCGGTCAAGATCACTCGCACGCCGCCGGGCGCGCCGATCGAGGGAGAGACGATCAGCGTTAGCCCATATGTGATCCTCGTCGATACCGCCGAGGACTTCGACGTTGGAGATCGCGTCCAGGTCGAACTCGACCTGGCAGAACTGGGCCTAATCCTCAAGCCGCAGGCCACCGTGCTGCGTGCTGGTGGTGGGGTGGTCGCGTTCGGGATCTCCGAGGACTGCACGAGGGAGCGCGCGACGCTCGCTCATCTCGTCATATCTAGCTACCGGGCCAAGCTCTCCGGACGCCGTCATCACGGCGCCCGCTCGCTCCCGGAATTCTGAAATGGAAGAAAGGGAGTGCGTGCGTGGTTGATGCTCGAAATCTGACGGAGATGCTCGCACGAGCAGACCGTCTTCCAACAGGCGACGCGGCGGCGGTATTGAAGGTTGCGAACCTCTGCGCCGGCCGCGAAGCCTCGGCCGATGCCGTCGCCGGTAGCGCCGGACGCGACGTGCGCTTTGCCGCTGAGCTGCTGCGGCTCGCGAACTCCGCGTTCTCGGCCCCGCGCGAACCGATCGTGTCGCTGCCGGTTGCGATCACCCGGCTTGGCATGAGCCTCGTCGAGAGCCTCGCACGCGCGTTCTCGGCTTCGGGGCTTCTGCGCGGCTGCCCTGATCCAGAGCTCGCGCAACGCATCCATCAGCACTCGGTTCGCACGGGGGTGATGGCCTATGCGTTCGCCGATGGCGGTCTCTCGCGTGATGAGGCACTCGCAGCCGGTCTCTTACAGAACACAGGGCTCTACCTGTTCGCGTTTGCGGCGCCGGTTGGGTTGAAGCGGCTGACGTTCGAAGAGTTCGGTGACACCCTGTTCTACGAGCGCGAGTACGAGGCGTTCGGGACGACACACGCCGAGGCAGGCGCGGCGCTGGCGTCCAAGTGGGGCTTTCCGGAACCGCTCGTCGACATCATGGCCGAGCACGACCTGCCGATCCCCTCGACGCGGATCGGCGCGGTCGCCAGGCTCGCCGACCTCGTGGCACGGCAACAGGGCTACGGCGTCGAACCGCCCGAGGAGATTCATCCGGGCCTTGCCGTGAAGGCCCAGGTCACAGACGCGGCGGGCTTGCTCGAGGCCAAGCTCCCGTCGCTTGCGGGAACGATCGACGCGCTCGACCGGCTGGTGGGGATTAGCCCCGTCATTTCCGGTGTCGGCGCACCAGTACCACTCGTCGCCTAGCGACGTTTCGGGGGAAGGCGCCTCCGTATCTCGGCCCGCCGTGGGGAGCGGCGAGCCGAGGTACGCCGAGGCGATTCGGGCGGGTCTCCCCGGCGACTCGGGGCGGCACCGGTACGCTGGCTTGCCGATGTCGACAGAAAACCTCAGCCGCCGCGACGATTTGCGGAACCTCGCGATCGTCGCGCACGTCGACCACGGCAAGACGACGCTCGTCGACGCGATGCTCTGGCAGAGCGGTTCGTTCCGCGAAAACCAGGATGTCAACGAGCGCGTCATGGACTCGATGGACCTTGAGCGCGAGAAGGGCATCACGATCCTCGCGAAGAACACGACCGTCCGTCGTAACGGCGTGAAGATGAACATCATCGACACACCAGGCCATGCCGACTTCGGTGGCGAAGTTGAGCGCGGGCTCACGATGGTCGATGGCATCTTGCTGCTCGTCGACTCGTCGGAAGGGCCGCTGCCCCAGACCCGCTTCGTGCTGCGCAAGGCGCTCGAGCAGGGCCTCCCGGTCATTCTCGTCGTGAACAAGGTCGATCGTCCCGACGCCCGCATCGACGAGGTCGTCAACGAGGTGTACGAGCTGTTCCTCGATCTCGACGCCTCCGAGTCGCAAATCGAATTTCCGATCGTCTACACCAATGCGCGCGCAGGCCTCGCGGGGCTGAAGCCCGACGAGCTCGCGGAGGATCTGACGCCGCTTTTCGAGACGATCCTCTCGACGATCCCCGCACCGTCATACGATCCGAACCACCCGCTCCAGGCCCTCGTTACGAACCTCGACGCGAGCCCGTACGTCGGTCGCCTTGCACTGCTGCGCATCCATCACGGAACCTTGCGCAAGGGCGCCCAGGTTGCCTGGTGTCGCGCCGACGGAACGACACAGAACGCCCGCGTGGTCGATCTCTTCACCACCGAGGCCCTTGACCGTGTTCCAACCGAAGAAGCTGGCCCGGGCGAGATCGTCGCACTCGCAGGTATCCCGGAAGTGACGATCGGCGAGACGATCGCCGATCCGAACGATCCGCGTCCGCTGCCCGTTACGACCGTCGACGAGCCGAGCCTCTCCGTCACGATCGGGATCAACACGAGCCCGCTCGCAGGCACCGAAGGGACGCGACTGACGGCAAGCCAGGTCAAGGCGCGACTCGACCAGGAGCTGATCGGCAACGTCTCGTTGCGCGTCAACCCGACCTCACGTCCAGACACCTGGGAAGTTCAGGGTCGTGGTGAACTCCAGCTCGCCGTCCTCGTTGAGCTGATGCGTCGGGAAGGCTTTGAGCTCAACGTCGGCAAGCCTGAAGTGCTCACCAAAGATGTCGATGGTAAGAAGCACGAGCCGATGGAGCGTGTCGCGATCGACGTCCCCGAGGAGTACGTCGGTGTCGTCACTCAGCTGCTTGCGCTCCGCAAAGCGAAGCTGCAGCAGATGGTCAACCACGGCACCGGCTGGGCCCGGATGGAATACATCGTTCCGGCACGTGGACTGATCGGCTTCCGCACCGAGTTTCTCACCGAGACGCGAGGGACGGGCATCCTGCACCACGTCTTCGAGGGCTGGGAGCCCTGGCACGGCGAGCTTCGAACACGACCGACCGGCAGCCTTGTCGCCGACCGCCGCGGCTCGTCGACGGGCTTCGCGATCGAGTCGCTCCAGGAGCGCGGAACCCTGTTTATCTCGCCAGGAGACGAGCTGTACGAGGGGATGATCGTCGGCGAGAACGCACGGCGTGAAGACCTCGACGTCAACGCCTGCAAGCCGAAGAAGCTGACGAACATGCGCGCATCTTCGGCGGACGAGTTGATTCGGCTGATTCCGCCCCGCCCGCTCTCGCTTGAGCAGGCACTTGAGTTCATTCGTGACGACGAGTGCGTCGAAGTGACGCCGAAGTCGATCCGTTTGCGCAAGGTCGAGTTGGCGCAGGGCAAGCGTCAGACCGAAGCGTCACGCCGCAAGCGTGCGCTCGCGAACGAACAGGGCTGATGCGCCAAGCACTCGTCCTCGCTTTCGCTGGCTTGTGTGCCGCGTTGGCGACGACAGCCGCGCTCGCCGGACTACCGTCACTGACTCTCGGGCCAACGCTTTCTGATTGCGGTGCACAGTCGGTGGCACCGAGCGAGTTCACGCTCGCCTGCGGCGATGGCAACTACGGGTTGACCGGCATGACCTGGGTCACGTGGGGTGGCGCTACTGCAAGCGGCCATGGGCTCGCCTCCGCCAACGACTGCACACCCAGTTGCGCGGAGGGGCACTTCCACACGTATCCGCTTACCGCGGTCGCGAGCAAGCTCGCCGTGTGCGCCAGCGGACGGAAGCAGTACACGCGGCTCGTCCTCACGTACGGAGCGAAGCGTCCCGTCGGCGTCAAGAAGACCGACACCTGGACGTTTGCGTGCGATGCACCAGGCCCCGGTGGCTCGATTGTCGCCTCCCCCACGCACGCGACGGCGGGAGCGACGGTGAAGATCACTGGCACCGCCTGGGCGACGGGCGCGGATTGCTCCGGCAAAGTCATCCTCACCGTCGGGAAGCGCGCCTTGACGACGGTCAAGCCAGCGCAGGCCACAGGACGGTTCGCAGCGATCTGGAAGGCTGCTGGGAACGGCAAGGTGCTGATCATCGCCCGTGAGACCTGTGTCAGCGCTTCAATCGGCAATCGGCTCTGGGAGTCGACAGCCCGCGTCATCCTGCCGTAGCGCCGACTCCGGAGGGAAACGGCCTCGTTACCGGTTTGAAGCCGCACTGAAGCACGGGCGCAACGCGCTCTTCGTAGCCTCGAAGGAACACCATTTCCTAGGGAGGCATGAACGTTGAAGAAGTCGCACAAGGCGCTCCTCGTGCTCGGGGTCGTCTCATTCACCACACTCGCCCTCGCCGTGTCAGGCCTCGCGAAGCCGAGCAAGCCGACGGCGAAGTCGGCATCGACCGGCCCAGTGACATTCGCGGTTTACGGTGATGCCCCATACGGCACCAAGGATTCCGATGTTTCACAGTCGGACGCAACGCCGAAGTTCATTGCGGCGGTCAATGCCGATGCCAAAGTCTCCGCGGTGCTGCACATCGGCGACATTCACTCAGGCAAGCAGATGTGTACGCGCGCCTACGATGAGGCGATCTTCCAGATGTGGAAGGGCTACACCAAGCCGCTCGTCTACACCCCAGGCGACAACGAATGGGCCGACTGCCACAAGATCGCTCAGAGCGGCGGTGCGTGGAACGCGACCACCGGCAAGATCGACTTCGTCGTGGACGCGCAGGGTAATCCGACCGACTTCGGCGCGGGCGACCCGGTCGCAAACCTCCTCCTCGTCCGGTCGACCTTCTTCTCGCACCCGGGTTGGACGCTCGGCAAGTCGGGATTCGAAGTGACGTCCCAGGCGCAGGTCTACGACAAGGCCCATCCCGCCGACGCGAAGTTCGTCGAGAACGTGATGTGGGAGCAGGCCGGCGTGCTCTTTGTGACCGTCAACATTCCTGGCGGTTCAAACAACGAGCAGGACATCTGGTACGGCGCACCGTCGATGAGTGCCAACCAGCAGCAGGAGATGAACGAGCGGACCGACGCTGACGTTCGCTGGATCAAGGCGGCCTTTGCGAAGGCGAAGGCCGACGGCGTTGCAGGCGTCGTGATCGGCTCACAGGCCGACATGTGGGACCCCGAAAAGGGTGCCGCGCATCAGACCGGTTATGAGCCCTTTGTTGCCGCCGTTGCGGAAGGCGCAAAGGCGTTTGGGAAGGCAGTCCTGATGATCAACGGCGATTCGCACATCTTCCGTTCAGACAACCCGCT
The DNA here is from genome assembly GCA_903915545.1 of uncultured Actinomycetes bacterium. Lineage (GTDB taxonomy): Bacteria > Actinomycetota > Thermoleophilia > Gaiellales > Gaiellaceae > PALSA-600. The sequence goes on from CAIWTI010000017.1 coordinate 7,599, forward strand.
CTCCCCGACCGCGAGCTGCGTGTGGGAGACCGCGACGGCGCCGTGTGTCACCGACTACGCGATGCATCCGAACGGCGGCTACAACGTGCCGAACTTCCACCGCATCGTCGTGCACGGCAGCACCGCACCGCTCGAGTACATGCGGCTCACGATTGACGCCTCGAAGAACGCACCAAACGGCGACTACGCGGTTGGCCCGTTCAGCTGGGAGCGCGCAACACAGCAACTGCCGTAAGTCAGGCGCGGGCGGCGGGAGGGCGTCACAGCTCTCCCGCCGCGGCGCGACCCCGCGAGGCGTTAGGGTGGCGATCATGGCTCGCCCCCGGTTCGCCGATTCCGACTTCGGCGCGTACCTTGCCTCGCCAGCGTTTCTTGGAGATCCGTACGACGCGCTGCGGGAGCTCCGCGAACGCGATCCCGTCTACTGGTGCGACTCGATCGGTGCGTGGATCGTCACGCGCTTCGACGACTGCATGCAGACCTACCGCGATGTCGATGCGTACTCGAACGAAGGACGACTCGCAGGCACATTGGGGCACCTGCCGGCAGAAGACCAGGAGCTGCTCGGCGACTTCACACGTTTCTACCGCGCCAAGGGCCTGATTCACTCGGATCCGCCCGACCACACACGGTTGCGGCGCCTGATTACCAAGGCCGGCTTCTCGGCCTCACAGGTTGAAGCGCTCCGGCCGAAGGTGCAGACGATCGTCGACGGCCTGCTCGACGACGTCACACCCAACGGGACGATGAACGTGATCGATGACCTTGCAGCGATCTTGCCGATGACCGTCTTATGCGACCTCCTCGGAGTGCCCCACGCCGACGGCGCATTCTTTCGCCCCCTCGCCGACCGGCTGCTTGGCTTTCAGGGGCGCAACAAGCCCAGTCTCGAGTCGCTCCTTGCCGCCCAACAAGGCATCCGTGATCTTCGCGACTACCTCGAAGACGCACCTCGACGGTTCGCTGACGGCACCAACGATCCAGAAGGTCTCCTCGGCCGCCTGTTTGCGGCGCGCGACGACGCGGACGATCCCCTCGACTACGACGAGCTCGTCAACACCGTCGGCACGCTTCTGATCGCCGGGCACGAGACGACAACCTCCCTCGTTGGCAACGGGCTCTACACGCTCCTACGCCACCCTGAGCAATGGCAGCTCCTGCGGTCAGACCCGGGCCTACTCCCAGGCGGGATCGAGGAGATGCTGCGCTACGAGAGCCCGCTCACCCGGCAGCCCCGGCTGATGAAGGCCGACGCTGTGCTCGACGACAAACACATTCGCACGGGCGAAACCGTGTTCCACATGATGAATGCCGCGAACCGTGATCCGGAGCACTTCACTGAACCGGAACAGTTCAACATCACCCTCCCGCGAGGGAAGCATCTCGCGTTCGGGCAGGGCATTCACTTCTGCCTCGGGGCACCCCTTGCTCGCCTTGAAGGCTCCGTCGTGTTCGCAACGCTCATCGAGCGCATGCCGGACATCCGGCTTGTCGAACCGACACCAACGTGGGTAACCGATAAGCCGACGGTTCGAACGCTACACAGCCTCCACGTCGCGTTCTAGCACCGTGTTGGAGCGGGATCGCTCCCGCCCCAACACATCAATGCGTACGTCCCAGGCGTCCTACGAGGCGAGCGAGACGTGGCAGCTCGCAAGGCCACGCTTCTCGAGGTAGCGCTGGTGGTAATCCTCTGCCGGCCAGAACGTCGGTGCGTCCTCGATCACCGTGGCAACCGGTCGAGCGATACGCTCCTGCACCCGCGCCTTGGCAGCCTCGGCCGCGACGCGCTGTGCCTCGTCGTGCACGAAGACGACCGACCGGTACTGGTCACCGACGTCGGGGCCCTGACGATTGACCTGCGTCGGATCGTGCTCCGCGAAGAACAACGCGAGCAGCTGCTCGTAGACGACACGCTCAGGGTCGTAGGTCACCTGAACCACCTCAGCATGACCCGTGCCCTCGTAACAGACCTGCTGGTAGCTCGGATTGTTCGTGCGCCCGCCGGCGTACCCAACCTGGGTCTCAAGGACGCCGTCGATCCGACGGAACGCTGCCTCGACACCCCAGAAACAGCCGGCACCAAATGTCGCTGTATTCGTCATCACTTCTCCTCCAGCTTAAGGGACGCCGAGTTGATGCAGTACCGCAGCCCAGTCGGGTGCGGGCCGTCAGGGAAGACATGACCGAGATGGCCACCGCAGTTCGCGCATGTCACCTCAGTGCGCACCATGCCGTAGCTCACGTCCGTCTCTTCCTCGATCGCCTCCGGCTTGGCAGGCGCAGAGAACGCCGGCCAGCCGCAGCCCGAGTCGAATTTTGTCTCCGACGGGAAGAGCTCGGCGCCACAGCCAGCGCAGACGTACGTACCGTCGTCGAAGACGTGGTCGTACTCTCCGGTGAACGGACGCTCGGTGCCCTTCTCGCGAAGAACGTGGAAGCGCTCGGGGTCGAGAATCGCCCTCCACTCTGCGTCGGTCTTCTCAATCGGTGCCAATCGGTTCCTCTCTGTTACCGGCGGGCTGATTCCCGCCGTCACGAGAGAAAACGTCGCGCAGGCGCACACCGTTCCCAATCCGCGTTCGGTTTTCGCGCCTCACGTAAGACTCTCGTTAGAGATTGACACGGGACATGTCGGGGTACCGATCGCCCTGGGTCGCTCCGACGGGGAACGCCGTCGCGAGTCGCTCGAGGTCGCTCGGAGAGAGCTCGATCGCCTGTGCAGCAGCGTTCTGTTCGACGTAGCGCACACGCTTCGTGCCCGGGATCGTGACGATGTCGGGACCCTGCGCAGAGACCCACGCGAGCGCGATCTGCGACGGCGTCGCGCCTTGCTCAGCCGCGATCGTCTCGAGCACCGAGATCATCGCGAGATTCTTCTCGAGGTTGTCGCCTTGGAAGCGCGGGTTGTTGCGACGGAAGTCGGCGGCCTCGAGATCGTCGAGCTTCTTGATCGCGCCTGTCAGTGCACCGCGGCCAAGCGGGCTATACCCGACAAAGCCAATGCCGAGCTCACGCACCGTCGGAAGGATCTCCGGCTCTGGGTCGCGCGACCAC
>CAIWTI010000018.1 GCA_903915545.1 uncultured Actinomycetes bacterium
CGGTGCCCGCGACCGGGCCGCCAGCCTGTACGGTGCCGCTATTCAGCAGCGTGAACGTGGAGTCGTAGTAAAACCAATTGAGCTGATAATTCCCCGCGACGTTCTGCGAGCACAGCACGACGAGGCCCGCATGCGCGGTGTCCCCGTTGAACGGCACGGCGTCAAAGGCGATGCCATAGAGCCCTGCCAGCGATCCCGGTAGAAACGTGTGGAGGCTGATCGCGTTGGTTGCGGGGTTGTAGCTATAGCCGTGGGACGTGCCAGCGGTCGGGTCTACCAAGATAATGGCGACCTTGCGCGCGTTGGTTGCGAGCGGCAGATAGATCGTCTGCGCGACGTATGGGCCAGTGCCGGAACCCGGAACGCCCGAGCCCGTGAAGAGCAGCTGCGGCTGCAGCACGACGTCGCCTGAATTGGCGTCCCACACCGTCACAAAAATCTGAGCGAGCCCCGTTTGGCTCAGCGGCCCCAGGTAGGCCGCGAGGCGCAGGGTCGACCCATTCCACGGGATGTCGCACAGGTTTGCGTTGAGTTCTGGCCCGTAGGCGTTGCTCGCGCCGAATGCGGACGGGAGGGGCGCGGTGGGGAGCGGCCTGCGAACCACGCGCGGCGCGGGGAGTGGGGCCACGGCCTCGGGCGCGGTCTGCGACTCGGGCAACACGTAGAGCTCGGAGCCGCTGATCGAACTCAACGCGCCCTTGCTCCACGAGGCGAGCCGCGTGCCGCCCGCCTGCGTCGCGCCGAGATACGAGATCCCCGCGCGCTTGTCGATCGCGCCGATTTTGACGAAATTGCCGTCTGTGATCGTCGCGAGTCGCGCGTTAGGGTCTAAATAGAAGCGACTGGTCTTCTGGTCGAGGCCGCCCGCGAACGGCAGCTGCAGCACCGTGGTATCGCCCATTCGCCGATCCTAGCCGTAAAGCCAAACGTCCGCAGTCACCTTGCCGGACATCGCTCCCGACAGGGTTAGGACGCACGTAGTGGCGGGTGAAGGCCCTAGCGCGAACGCGATGCTTCCGGGGCCATACAGCGCGCCGAGGATCATTCCCCGCACCGGGATGCCGAGCTGGTGCTGGATCGTGTTGGACCCGGTTACGAGTGCCAGGCCCTCGAGCAGGGTACCATTCGCGAAGGGGTTGCCGCGCGCCTGCGCGGTCGACTGACGCTGTGATTGCTGGATCTGATTTAGCTGCCTGTCGCCGGACTGCTCGAGCGACAGCGCGGGTCCCGGCTGCAATAGGATCGGCCTTGGGATCGTGCGCCCGCTTCCCGTGTTCGTCGCCGGATTGTAGCGGGCCGCTGGATTCGTCCCGCCGAGCTGCGATTGTGGCGCGCGCGTCGGAATCCGCCCACCGACAACGAGCGGCGATGGGACCGTGCGAGCCACCTAGTACCCGTAGTCGTCCGAGTCGTAGCCGGTCCACCGGCCGGTCTCGTGGACGCCTTCGCTCTGATTTAGATCGCGCTGCGGTGCCATCGCCGCGATTCGAGCCCGCTCCAGCTCGCGCTCCGCCTTCAGTTCTTGGATCATGTCGAGCTGGCCGTCCTTAACGAGACACTTGATGGCGGCGTCCAGCACGATCCATTCGTCCCAGCCGTTGATCGAGTCGAGCGTGTCGTTCTGGTACTGCGAGAGTACCGGGGCTGTCGGTACGTAGTTGATCGTGAGTGCGAACGCAGACTGAGGCACGGGCGCAAAATTGATGTTGCCGCCCTGGAGCTGATACCAGACGGCCTGGTTTACGAACCAGCCATAGAGCTGGAGCAGGCGGAACCAGTTGCGCTGCTCCTCCTGATACGCGAGGCAGCTTATGGGTGTGAGTGACGGAGCAAGCTGGCCGTCGACCGAGATCACGGACGCGCAGTTCACGGGCAGCGCATAGCTCGACACGTTCGGTGCCGTGGTGAGGTTCCACGTGCCGCGAAAATATTGCCCGCCCCACGTCGACCCACGCACGAGATCGTACCAGCTCGCGATCGACGCATTCACGTAATCGATCAGCTCCGGGTCAGGCAGAAAACCGCCAACGCCCGTCCCCTCGAGGTTCGAGCGTTGGCGCACGCGCGCGAGTAGCGTGCCGAGTGTGACGGTATAGCTCACGCGCTAGGGCTCCTTGCCGCCGCGCATGGCGTCCTCTTCCTCGTCGTCCTCGTCCTCGTCCTTGTGATCCTCGTCCTCGTCGTCCGACTGCGAGCAGAGGTCGAAATAGGTATCGAGCGCCTCCATGAGCTTGTCGGCGTTCCCCTGACGCTGCGCCGAAATCATTTCGTTCGCAGCAGCGAGCTTGGAGTCGTGAATTTCCTCTTCGCTCGGCTTCTCTTCCTCGTCGTCCTCGTCCCCGTGAGCCGGAGCCCCGAGGCCGAGAACCATTCCGATATCGGGCTTTGCCATGATTGTCGTCCTCCTATGGCCTGAGCGCGCTGTTACGAAAGCGCAACCAGATGTAGATGGAGTTGGTGTTTGCCAGATCAGCCGCGGCCGCCCCGTTGAACACACTCACCGTGAACGTCCACGAATATTGGACGAACGTCGCACCC
>CAIWTI010000019.1 GCA_903915545.1 uncultured Actinomycetes bacterium
CACCTATAAGGGCCGTGAGGTCGAGAAGCTCCGCATCTCCGCGCCGTAGCGCGGTGAAGCGTGTTCTTTTCAAGGGCTTCCCACTGCCGAAAGGCCGTGCGTGAGCGCGCATCCTAAGCCGGTCATTGCGCTCGACGCCCTCGGCGGCGATCACGCACCTTCGGAGATCGTTGCCGGCGCGCTGATGGCGGTCGAAGCTGGCCACCGAGTTGTCCTTTACGGGCCGGCCGGGCTCGACACCGGCGGTCTGCCGCTCGTCGAGACGACCGATGTGATCGACATGGCCGAGAAGCCGGCTGAAGCGGTACGCGCTAAGCCGAACTCGTCCCTCGTTGCCGCGGTGCGGGCTGTGGCCGACGGCAATGCTGACGCGGTCGTGTCGGCCGGCAACACCGGCGCGATGCTCGCAGCCGGGCTGCTCCACCTCCGTCGGCTCCCTGGCGTTGCCCGACCGGCGATCGCCGTCCCGATTCCGTCGCGCCTGCGCACCACCGTCCTCATCGACGCGGGAGCGAACGCTGACAGTCGCCCCGAGCACATGGTGCAGTTCGGCGTCATGGGCTCGATCTTCTCCAAGGGCATCCTTGGTGTCGAGAACCCCGAAGTGCGGCTCCTCTCGATCGGCGAAGAGCCGGAGAAGGGCGACCAGACAACGATCGAGGCGCACAAGCTGCTCGCTGCCGAGCCAGCTATCAACTTTGTGGGGAACGCCGAAGGGCGCGACCTGCTGCGCGGAACCGCCGACGTCATCGTCGCTGACGGCTTCACGGGCAACATGGCGCTCAAGCTGCTCGAGGGCACGATCAAGGAACTCCTCGATGCGCTCCGCGAAGAGATCACCGCAACGACAACAGGGAAGATCGGCGGTTTGCTGATCCGCCCGGCCGCCAAACGCTTGCGTCACAAGCTCGATCCCGAGACGCATGGCGGCGCCTATCTTGTCGGCTTGAAGGGGCTCGCTGTGATCGCACACGGCAGTTCAAGCCGTCGCGCGATCGCCAATGCGATCGCTCTCGCAAGCCGTGGAGTCGAAAATCGTGTGGTCGAACTGCTTGCCGAAGGTCTTCCGGAGCGCCCCGGCCGCACCGGATCCCCTGAAAACGTCCGGGATACGGGTGTATGATCGCCCCGCTCCAGCAGTCCAACGTCAAATTCCGAACAATGAGGTGTCATGGCAGCGTCGCGTGAAGAGGTTCTCGAGCGGGTCAAGGAAGTTCTGGTTGAGCAGCTCGGGGTCGAAGAGAGTGAGATCACCGAAGAGGCGAACTTCCAGGACGACCTGGATGCCGATTCGCTGGATCTCGTCGAGCTGATCATGGAGCTCGAAGACCAGTTCGGGATCAAGATCTCGGATGAAGACGCGCAGAAGATTACGACGGTCGGGCAGGCTGTCGACTACGTCTCCGGCCGTCAGTAAACCGTCGTCTCTCGTTGAGCTGATTGCCGCGCTCCCACCGGAGCGCGCGTCAGCTGCCTTTACCCATTCGAGCTGGGCTCCAGCTCGAAGCGACTCATATGAGCGTTTGGAGTTCCTCGGCGACTCGGTTCTCGAGCTCGCCGTGGCCCGGACGCTCTACGAGCGTTTCCCGGAGTTCACCGAAGGGCAGATGGCAAAGCTCCGTTCGCATGTTGTGTCGCGGGCGAGCTGTGCTGAGGTTGCGCGAGAGCTCGACCTCGGTGCGCGGTTCCGGCTTGAAGGGAAGGGCATCGCTGGGGACGACCTGGAGACGCTTGCTGAGAATCGCAACGTGCTCGCAGCCGTGCTCGAGGCAGCGCTCGCCGCGCTGTTTCTCGAGCACGGCTTCGAGCCGATCGAAGAGGCAGTCGTTGGGGCATTCGAACCGCGCATCCAGTTCGCGCTCACCAACCAGGTCGATCACAAGACGGAGCTGCAAGAGACGCTCGCGCGTCTTGGGTTGTCGGTCAACTACGCGCTCGTGAACGAGGTTGGGCCACCGCACGATCGGACGTTCACCTCGGCGGCCATGATCGATGGTGAGAACGCAGGGGAGGGCACAGGACGGTCGAAGAAGGACGCCGAGCAGGAAGCCGCCCGTAAAGCACTCGAATACCTCGCGGAGCGCACTTCCAGCGATTAGCAGGGGCTTTCCGCGGCGTCCGCCGGGGCGGTCAAACTTGGCCGTCGCATGCATCTGAAATCCATTCGCCTGCGCGGCTTCAAGTCGTTCGTTGACCCGGTTGAGATTCGTCTCGAGCCTGGCGTCGCTGTGGTCGTTGGCCCGAACGGCTCCGGTAAGTCGAATGTCTCTGACTCGATCCTCTGGGCCACCGGTTCTCTGTCGCCGCACGAGATGCGCGCCGAGAAGCCCGACGACGTGCTCTTCGCTGGTTCGCAGTCGCGCTCGCCGGTTGATTTCTGCGAGGTCGACCTCGTGTTCGACAACGAAGATTCGGCGTGGCCGGAGCTGCCGTTCTCCGAGGTTGTCGTGTCGCGCCGGCTCAACCGTGGCGGCGAAGGGCAGTACCTCGTCAACAAGGCGGCCGTTCGGCGCATCGACCTGATCGAGCTGCTCTCCGATGTCGGTCTCGGCGGCGGGTTGCGGTCGGTCATCTCGCAGGGTGCGGTCACGTCGGTGCTCGGTGCGAAGCCGCACGAGCGGCGTGAGCTGATTGAGGAGGCCGCGGGCCTTGGCCGCTTCAAGCGCCGTCGCCATCGCGCCGAGCTGAAGCTCAACCGTGTTGGCATCCAGGTTGAGCGCGCCCGTGACATCGAGGAAGAGGTGCGCAAGCGTCTCCGCCCGCTCGCGCTCCAGGCCACCGCTGCCGAGCGTGCTGAGAAACTCGGTGAAGAGATCGCGGCACTCCAGTCTGCGATTGCGACGCTTGACCTTGCGCGTCTTGCCGGTCGTCGTGCGGGGATCGAGGAGGAGCGTGCCGTCAAGGTTGCAGCTCGCCGCGAACTCGAAGCGCAGCTTGAGGCGATCTCCACGGAGCGCACCGCTGCCGAAGAGGAGCTCACCGATGCCGCAGGCGTCCGCGAGGGTGGCACGGCAGCGCTGTATGCACTGAAGGCTGGTGGCGAGCGTCTTGGACTGCGCCGCGAGTCGGCGGCGTCGCTGCTGACGGGGCTTGAGGCCGAGCTCGAAGAAGTTCGCTCGTTCGACCCGTCGGCCAACCAGGAACTTGAAGCTGCCGCGCGCGAAGCCGCAAACGCCGCCCAGGCTGCCGCCGGTGAGCGCGCACGCCTCCAGGTCGAGGCGGAGGAGCGCTGGGCGCGTCTCGCGGCCGTTGAGCGCGCTGCGCAGGCTGCCATCGCCGTTGATCTGGAAGTCGTGCTGGAGCGCCGCGCAACGGTCGAGGGACGCCTGCAGGGTGGCAGTCGCGATGCGTTGCTGTCGCTTCGCTCAAGTGCCCAAGCGCTTGGCGTGCGTCACGAGGCGGTCACGCGCCTGCTCGGTGAAGTTCGGCCGGCGCTCGAAGAGGCGCGTCGTCGTGGCGATGGCCCCACGCCAGCCGCGCTTGGTCGCGCCGCCGACGAGGCTGACGCACACGCACGCACCGCCGCACGCGAGCACGACGACTTGGTCGCCCGCGCGAAGCTTTCCCGCGAGCGTCTCGCGGCGCTTGAGCAGTCGCTCGCCGAGCGCGAAGGTCTGCCTCCGGCGGCCCGTGCGCTTGCCGAGGAAGGCGAGCA
>CAIWTI010000020.1 GCA_903915545.1 uncultured Actinomycetes bacterium
CCGCTTCGAGAATCGAGAAGCGCGAGCTGTCGATCATGATCGGGATACGCGCAACTTCCGGTTCGGTCGCAATGACGTTGAGGAACCGACGCATCGCCACCTCACCGTCGAGCAGGTCGGCGTCCATGTTCACGTCGAGCACGTTCGCTCCGCCGCGCACCTGCTCCACGGCCACTTCGACCGCGCCTGTGAAGTCGTCGGCCTCGATCAGCCGGCGGAACCGCGCCGAACCTGTGACGTTGGTGCGCTCGCCGACCATGACAAAGCCCGTGTCAGGGCCAACTTCAAATGATTCGAGTCCGCTCCAGCGAGGCCGATGGGACGATGCCGGGCGATCGTCACCGAACGGCCGTGGCGCGACACCCTGCACAGCAGCGGCGATTGCGCGGGTGTGCTCGGGTGTCGACCCGCAGCAGCTTCCCGCAACGTTCAAGAAGCCTGCCTCCGCGAACTCGCGCAGGAGCTCTGCCGTGACATCCGGCGTCTCGTCGTAGCCACCGAAAGCGTTTGGCAACCCTGCGTTCGGGTGCGCACTCACAAGGCACGACGCAAGACGTGAGAGCTCCGCGACATACGGGCGCAGCTCGTGCGCGCCAAGCGAGCAGTTGACTCCGACGATCAACGGGTCGGCGTGCTCAATCGCCGTCCAAAACGCCTCAATCGTCTGGCCCGAAAGCATCCGGCCAGAGAGATCAACGATCGTGGCAGAGATCCAGAGGGGCGTGTCAGGAACTGCTTCGCGAGCAGCCGCGATCGCCGCCTTTGCGTTGAGCGTGTCGAAGATCGTCTCGAGCAGGATCAGGTCGGCGCCGCCGTCAACGAGCGCGGTCATCTGCTCGATGTAGGTGTCGCGCACTTGCTCAAACGTGTGTGTCCGGAAGCCGGGATCGTCGACCTTCGGGCTGAGCGACAGCGCGACGTTCAGCGGACCAACCGACCCTGCGACGTAGCGCGTGCCACCGGCCGCATCGGCGGCGGCACGCGCCAGGCGTGCACCAGCGACGTTCATCTCGTACACCGACGCTTCGAGGCCGTAGTCGGCCTGCGCGATTGACGTCGCCGTGAAGGTGTTCGTCGTCGTGATGTCCGCGCCCGCCGAGAAGTACGACTGGTGGATCTCGGTCACGATCTCCGGGCACGTGAGATTGAGGAGGTCGGGGTTCCCCTTGACGTCATGCGAGTGGTCGGCGAACTGGTCGCCCCGCCACTGCTCCTCGGTCAGGCCCCGTCCCTGCAAGAGGACGCCCCAGGCGCCGTCAAGAACGAGGATCCGCTCTTTCGCGATCCGCGTGATCTCAGCTCTCACGTTTCGTGCTGCCATGCGTCCTCCAACCATCGAGCGCTACCCAAAGAGGATGCCGTGCACAAGCTCTTTAGGCGTTTGGTAACCCGGTCGCCAAGCTGCTGTTTCAAAGCTCTCCGGGGCTCTCGTGAGGGTACCACTCGCGTCTTCTTTGGGGATACGCTCTCCAGCGTGCTGCGATCTGCAACTGACCGTGAATCCGTTTCACCCGCGGTCGCACCACCCCCAGGGAACGAACGGTTTCCACGAATCGACGGTCTCCGCGCCGTCGCCGC
>CAIWTI010000021.1 GCA_903915545.1 uncultured Actinomycetes bacterium
CAACCTTCGGGCTCGCCGCCCACGCCGCTCGCGAGCGCGACGAGTTCCTCGGCGTCGCCCGGCTCTGCCTGTCGAACGGCGAAGCTCACGCGCTCACGACGAAGCCGGCACCGCCTCGGCGCGGATCACCTGCGGCTGCGAGGCTGCCGTCGGCGCGTACTTCGACGCCCGCTGCCCCGCCGAAGAACAGGTTGCGCCTCCGCCAGCGCACGACGTCGTAGCCCTGGTCGGTGAGCCGGTCGAGCTCAGCCTGGTCGTGGCCGCCCTCGCAGTGGAGGTGCGGCTCGTCGATGTGGACGCGTGGCGCGGCGATCGCGTCTTCAACCCCCATGCCGTGCTGGATGACGTTGACGACGATCTGCATGATCGCCCCGCGCAGGCGTGCCGATCCGGCGCTGCCAACGACGAGGCGTGTGCGCCCAGTTGGGTCGAGCGCGACGGACGGCGACATCATGCTCGTCAGGCGACGGCCCGGCCTGGGCGTGTGGCCGACGACGAGGTCGTATTCGCCGAGCATGTTGTTCATGTAGATGCCGGTGCCGGGGATGATCACGCCGGAGCCGGAACCAGTCGAGGTGGACAGTGATGCGGCGTTGCCGTCGCCGTCGATCACCGAGACGTGTGTGGTGCCGCCGTAAGGGGCGTGCTCGGTGACTGCCGGTGCGCGCTCGGCGATGCGCGTGACGGCGGCTGAGATCTCGGCGTCAGCGAGCAGGCGCTCGGCCAGGCCGCCGCGGTGGAGGCTGGCAGCGAAGTTGCCGCCGCGTGCGCGGGTCTGCTCGCGCATCACCTCGGCGAGGGCCGCGATCGCTTCGGCGGAGCCTTGGCGTGTGTCGCCGAGCCGTTCGAGAATCGCGAGTCCGTAGGCGATCAGCACTGCGCCTGATGACGGCGGTGGGTTCGAGAGGAACTCGTGGCCGCGGAACGTCGTGCGCACCGGTCGGCGCCAGATCACACGGAAGTCGTCGAGGTCTTGCTGGGTGAGGTCTCCCCCGCCTTCGCGGATCGTCGTGACCATCGCCTTGGCGCGGTCGCCGCGGTAGAACGCTCCGGCTCCTTCATGCTGGATTGCCTCAAGGGTGTCGGCGAGGTCGGCGAACTCCATCGTGTCGCCGGCGACGAAACGGTGCCCCTTGGGGCTGTAGATCTTCCGTCCCTCGTCGGTGAGTCGCAGGATCGGATCGAGGAGGAGCTGCAGGTGCGCCTGCTCGCGGGTGAGGACGACCCCGGCGCGCGCGAACTCGATTGCGGGCGCGACCAGTTCGGCCCAGGGCAGGTGACCGAAAGCCTTGTGCGTGGTCGCAAGCCCGAGGATCGTTCCGGGCACGGCGCATGAGGCTTCGCCGATGCGGAAGAGCTGTTTGGTGTCGCTGTCGCCGCCGAAGCCGACGTCGACGGTCTTCATCGCACCGCCGCGGAGGTGACCGAGCCCGAGCCCTGGTGTGGTGACGAAGAAGTCGGCGATGCGGGTGGAACGGTCGCGCGCGCGGTGGATCAGCATGAAGCCGCCGGAGCCAGGCCCGGTGAGCGGGCTCTCGGTGACGGCCGAGGCGAACGATGCGGCGATGCAGGCGTCAACGGCGTTGCCGCCCTCGGCGAGGATGCGTGCGCCAGCTTCGGCGGTTAGTGGGTGCCCTCCTGCGACTGCGCCTCTCATATCGGGAGCCTAACGGCCGATTACGTGGGCGACCTGCTGGGGTATCCGCAAAGAGCTTGCGGGAGTCCAACGAAATCTTCACGAGATTCTCACCAGCCGTAGGCAAGGTGGAAGAGCAGGAATCGCAAAACAGATGCCTATCGGTCAACAGACCTCAAAGTTTCTCGCGGCAGCCGTTGCCCTGACGGGCATTGTCCTTGTCGTCTCTCGTCCGGATTTCCTGGGTGACCAGGCCGGCCGTACGGTCAACGCGTTTAGCCACGCGAACCCGTGGTGGATTGGCGCTGCGTTCCTCGCGTTTGCCATGGGCTACGTGACCTATGTGGGCTCGTGGCGGGCGTCGGCGTTCGGCCTGGGAATCAAGCTTGGCTTCCGCCCGACGCTCGCGCGTCTGGGCATCGGCTCAGTCGTGAACACGTTCGCACCGGCGCGTGCGGGCGATGCGGTGAAGATCGCGCTGATCTCGGAGACGCTCGAAGGGCCCGACAAGCTGTGGACGGCTGGTGGCGTGTATGCGGCGGTTGCTGCATCTCGTGCTGCGGCGGTGACGGTGCTGACGCTTCTCGCGTCGTGCACCGGGTTGCTGCCGGCCTGGCCTGCGGTTGTGATCGGGACGGTTGTTGTCGGTGTGGCCGCGGCCGCCCGCTTCTCGACGCGGGCGCGGCGGTTCAAGCGTGCGGTGCATCTCGTTGAGGGCATTGCGGCGCTGACGCGTTCGCCGCGACGTGGCGCGATTCTCGTTGGCTGGGCGCTTGCAACGACGGGCGCGCGGATCTTGGCTGTCGCGGGGCTGGCTTCGGCGTTCTCGCTGCCGCATCCACTGCTTGTGGCGCTGCTTACGGTGACGGCGCTTGATCTGTCGGGCGCGCTGCCGCTGACGCCGGGCAATGTCGGTGTGGCGAGCGGTGCGGTGATGGTGGCGCTTGGGACGGCCGGCATCTCGGTGGCCGATTCGCTGACGATCAGCGTTGCGGTGCAGGCGCTCGAGACACTCGTGTCGCTTTCGGCCGGTGCGTTTGGTGCGGTCTACCTCGCCCGCCCGGTGACGATTCGCCCCTGGCTCATTCGGGCCGGGTCGCTGGCGGCTGCGGGTAGCGCGGCTGCGCTGCTCGGCGAAGTCGTCATTCGCCTCGCGTAGTCCCGCTTAGCGGTTGAGCGAAACGGCGTTCGGAGGCGATGTGCGCCGCGCGCGCGTGTCTTCCCTGTACGTGTCGGGGTTCGACGTTTCGGTGCGTTAGAGACGGTTCTGTGCCGTTTGGCGGCGTGACGGCGCGCGCATGGGCACGGCGTGTGGTGCGCTGCCGGGTGTGGCGGGCGGGCGGCTAGTCGTTCAGGAACGACGGCGTGGCGATTTCGCCGCTGCCGAAGGTCGTGCCTGGTGCCGTGAGGGTGGAGCGGCGACGCTGGCCTCCGAGGCCTGTGGCGACGACCGTGATCCAGATCTGCCCGGTGAGCCGTTCGTCGATCGTGGCACCGAAGATGATGTTCGTTTCGTCGGTGGCGGCTGAACGGACGACTTCGGCGGCTTCGTTGACTTCGTAGAGCGAGATGTCGCTGCCGCCTGCGATGGAGAGCAGGATGCCGCGTGCGCCGACGATTTCGGTGTCGATGAGCGGGCTGCGGAGTGCGCGTTCGGCGGCTTCTTTGGCGCGGTTTTCGCCGGTTGCCATGCCGATACCCATGAGTGCGGAGCCAGCGTCCTTCATGATCGTGCGGACGTCGGCGAAGTCGAGGTTGATGAGGCCGGTGTTGGTGATCAGGTCGCAGATGCCCTGGACGCCTTGGCGGAGCACGTCGTCGGCGATGCGGAACGCGTCGAGCATCGAGGTGGACTTGTCGAGCACCTCGAGGAGACGGTCGTTCGGGATCACGATCACGGTGTCGCATGCGGCGCGGAGGGCTTCGACGCCCATTTCGGCCTGCTTCATGCGGCGTGAGCCTTCGAACTTGAACGGCGTGGTGACGATGCCGACGGTGAGCGCACCAAGGTCGCGGGCGATCTTTGCGACGACGGGGGCTGCGCCGGAACCGGTGCCGCCACCTTCGCCTGCGGTGACAAACACCATGTCGGAGCCGCGGAGTGCGCGCTTGATTGCGTCGTAGCTCTCTTCGGCGGCGAGACGGCCAACTTCGGGGTCTGCGCCTGAGCCGAGTCCTTCGGTGAGTTCGCTGCCGATGTGGATCTTGGCTGGCGCGTCGCTCATTTGGAGCTGCTGAATGTCGGTGTTGACGGCGATGAAGTCGACCTGCGTGATGCCGGCGTCCATCATCCGATCGAGGGCGTTGAGGCCTGCTCCACCGACGCCGGCGACACGGATGACGGCGCCGTAGGCGGCTGCGTCGCGTGCGCGCTCGAGGCGTGCGGGGTTTTCAGGAAGCGGCTCAAGCCAGCGGGCGGCGCGCTCGCTGGCAGTGCTTGACGTTGGTGCGGGATCGGGTGCCGGGGTCGGCACGGCACGGATCGGCTCAATGGGCGCAGGTGCGGGCGCCGCTGATTCGACGGTCAGCTGGTTGGCTGCTTCGGCCGAGAGCGATTCGATCTCGTTGGCCTGAGCACGACGCTGTGCGGCTTCGGTCGCCTTAAAGAGCTCGGCGAGCGGACCTTCACGCAAGCTGGCGCGATTTCTCGCCATTGAGAACCTCCTTCGCCAAGTCGCGGTAGAGCTCGGCGGCTTCGCCGTCGGGCTCGTACGCGAGGACGGAGGCACCCTTGACCGGGGCCTCGGCGTACCGGACGGTCTTACGAATGCGCGTGTTGAACACGACGTCGCCAAAGCTTTCGCGCAGGATCTCGTCGGCCTCACGGGAGTGCGTGAGGCGCTTGTCGTACATCGTCGGCAGGATCCCGATGATGCCGACGTGCGGGTTCAGGTTTTCCCGCACGATCTGCAGCGTGTTCTGGAGCTGCGCGAGTCCGCGCAGCGAAAGGTATTCGGTCTGCACCGGCACGATCACGCCTGTGGCGGCCACGAATGCATTGATCGTCAGCAGGCCAAGTGATGGCGGCGTGTCGATCAGGATGTAGTCGTAGCGTTCACGGATCGGCTGGAAAGCCTTTTCGAGGGCGCGTTCCCGGCCGATCTGAGCCGAGAGCGCGAGTTCCGCACCGGCGAGGTCGATCGACGCGACAGCGATATCGATCTCGCGATGCGCAATCACCTCTTCAATCGGCATCCGGCTGACGAGCACGTCGAACATCGACTTCTCGATCGCATCGGGGTTCATGCCCTGCGACATGGTGAGGTTGCCCTGCGGATCGAGATCGACCGCACGCACGCGCTTCCCCATCTCCGCGAGCGCAACGCCAAGGTTCAACGTTGTCGTGGTCTTCGCGACGCCACCCTTCTGGTTCGCGAGCACGATGACCTGCGCGTACGCGCTGCCCTTACCGCCACGGGCAGGACGAATGTTGGGACGCGGAAGCAAGCGGGCAACTGCCATGTAGTCAGGCTTTTCGGGTTGGGCTACCTCATTCCTTCTCCGTTCTCGCACGAAGTTTCGAAACTGCTTCGCGAGCGCGCACGTCGCCCTCGGCCTGTGCCCATGCCTCCGCCTCCCCTACGAGCGCGCGCAGCTCTGCCAAGACTGCGGGCGCAGGTGCGCGCTGTGCGACCAACGTATCGATGCGGTCGAGCCGTTCAAGCACGGGCTCGGCTGGCGGCTCCGCGAGAGGGTTGGTGGGTGGCGCGATGTCCATACCCCCACGGTAGGCCGGGAGGTGTAACGGCGCTGTCGCACCTTTGGATCGCTGGTGTAACGCGCGGCGCTAGGCGGCGATCGAGGCGGCTGCAGGCCGCGGGCGCACGCCAAGCAACGTCTCGTCGAGCGCCTTCACAAGCTCAACGCGATTCCCGTGAAGCAGCGTCTCGACAAGCGCCCGACGGATCGCGTCGCGAGCAACCTTGTCGAGATGCTCAGCGCGGAGCTTCTCGAGCAGGTCGGCTCGTTCGGCGGTCTTCTCGCCAAGCAGCACCGCGCCACGGAGTGATGCGGCCCAGCGACCGTCGTCGTTGCCAAGCAACGACGTGAGGGCGTCGACGAGCTGACTCGAGCGGAACGGCTCCTCGGCAAACAGCGAGAGTTCCCAGCGATCGAGCGCTTCGCCGAGGCCGCGGTCGCCGTCGGCAATCGTGAGTCGAGCGCGCAGATCGGCGGCGAGGCGGCCACGGAGCGAGTCGAGCCGGATCGATTCGCCGCGCGGTTCGGTCGCGGCGATCGGCAGTAGCGGCGAGATCCGGAGCGGCCGGAAGTCGAGGCGTTCGAACACCACGGGGCCAGCAGCGATCGCACCCGCTGTTGCAAGGCGGAGCGCGGTGACTGCGTCGGCGAGTTCACCGGCGGCGTCGGGTGGTTCGGCGTCGTGTGAGTCGAGCTCGCGGGTGAGTTCGAGGATGCAGAGGCGGTCGACGTCGCGCCCGAACTCGGCGGGCATCAGGCCGCGGGCCTCAGGCCAAAGTGACGAGACCTCGCCCCCAACGACATGGCGAATACGGATGTCGCCGCCGAGCTCGACGGGCGATCCGGCCTGCAGACCGATCAGCGGGGCGATTGCGGCGTACGAGCGGTTCGTCCCAAAGAGGGCTGTTTCGATGTCGGCGTAGGCGTGGTCGAAGGCTTCGTCTTCCCAGTCGAAGCCACCACAACGTTCGGCGACGGCCGAGAGCATCGGCAGGAGGATCGAGCGGAAGAGTGCGTCGTCGGCGTCGGAGCTGAGTCCGCCTGCGTGACCTTTGGCGAAGATCGCGGCTGCGGGTTCGCGGCGCAGATCGTCGATCGCGTTGCGGGTGTCAGGGAGGCGACGGAGAGTCGGCGCCTGGTCGTCGATGAAGCCGCGCACGAGCGGCCGGTATTCGTAGAGCGACGGCCCTTCGCGTGTTGCGTGCTCCTCGAAAGCGAACGGCAGCTCCGCCCCACGCTCAACGGCGAACGCAGCCAGGCAGTAGCGCCGGAGGGAGTCGTACAGGTGGGGTGCGCGGTGTGCCACGAGTTCGATTTCCGCGCGGGGTGCCGGTCTCCTACCCGAGGTGCGGCGGAACGGCTGGTTCGGGGCCCGGCTGGCAGGTTGGGCACCAGTAGGCGATGCGGTTGGCGTCGCCTTGTCCCCATGAGCGGATGCGGGTGCCGCAACGGGCGCAGGGTCGACCGGCGCGGCCGTGCGCCTGTTTGCGTGGCTCGCGGCCGCTGTCGACGGCTGCGCGCATACGGTCGGCTGCGGTTTGGAGGATGAGCCGTCGGGTGGGTTCGTCGATGTCGCGGAGCCGGTGCCACGGCGAGGTTTGGGTGTGCCAGAGCGTTTCGGCCATCCACATGTTTCCGATGCCGGCGACGAGGTCTTGGTCTTGGAGTGTTTCACCGAGGGTGCGAGTTGGGTCGGCTCCGCGGAGGCGCGCGAGCATCGCGTCGATGTCGGGTGGTGTAGCGAGGATGTCGGGGCCGAGCCGGGCGAGCGCGCGGGTGTGGAGTTCGAGGACCGGGCCCCCGGTGAGGACGCCTTCCCAGTTGTCGCCGCGGAGGATCAGCCACGGGCTACCGATGGTTGTGTCGGTGCGCGGGCGGAGCCGCCAGCTGCCGCTCATGCGCAGATGGGAGCGCACGGTGATGCCGCCTGAGAAGCGGAGGATGAGGTTCTTGCCGCGTGCGGTGACGGATTCGAGGGTGTGCCCGTCGACTGTTTCGGCGACGCGCGTTGCTTGGGCGCGCGGGTGGAGCGAGATCGCTGTGATCTGCTGGCCGACGAGGGGTTGGAGCGCGTTGGCAGCTCGGTGGAGGGTGTCGCCCTCAGGCATGGCGTCACGATAGGTGTTGCCCGTAGGCTTGCCGTGTGGATCACAAGCGTGAGCGGGCAGCGAGTGCTGGGGCTTTGGCGGCCCTTGCGTGGGCGGCGTCGGAGCCGTTTGACGAGGTGCTGCTGCGGACGGGCTATTCTGATGTGGCGTTGCTCGGCAAGAGCGTGACGCGCCGGTGGTTTTGGTGGCCGATCGGCTTGGCGGCTCATGCTGCGAACGGCGCCGCGTTCGGGATTGGGGTTGCGGCGCTGGCGGAGCATTCGTCGTTGCCGGTGCGGAAGCTCGCGTTCCGGTTGGCGATGGTTGAGCATTTCCTGTCGTTTCCATTTTCGCGGCTCGCGGATCGGAAGCATCCGGCGCGGGGCGAGAAGGGCGTGCAGCCGATCTTCAATTTCCGCGGGTTCGTGCAGGCGACGTGGCGCCACGCGTTGTTTGGTGCGTTGCTCGGGCGGCTGTTGGAACACGCCGAGCAGCGGTCACGCCCGTAGGACGACGCGTTTGGGCCCGGCAAGGAAGCCGGCTTCGATCAGGAGCGGGAGCGCGTCGCTTTCGGTGACGGGGACGCCGTCGAACTTTTCGATCGCGAGCCGCTTGATCGAACCCTTGCGGACTTCTTTGACGACGGCCGCGAGCACGGGCCGGAGCCAGCTTTCGTCGGGGTCGCGGAGCGGGATGAGTGTCTTGCCGCCACGCTCGATGTAAAGAACGGCTTCTCCCCCATCGAGCACAACGTGCGCACCTGCGACGCGTGCGGCGCGAGCCCCTTCGCGTTTGGGCCATGGGATCGCGGCACCGTAGGGCTGAGCGGGGTCGGCGGCAGCGATCACCA
>CAIWTI010000022.1 GCA_903915545.1 uncultured Actinomycetes bacterium
CTGCGTGGCTCGCCCAGGACATCAACGCCAAGTCGGCGTTCTACCTGCCGCGGACGCCGAACGGTCGCGGTGTTGCCGACGCCTGGAGCGCGGCTGGCGACGGTGAGACGAGCAGCGAAGAGCCGCGCGTCGTGATCGTCTCAGGCGACGACGCCGCAGCTGATCCCGCAGTCCGCGCACTTGCCGAGAAGGCCGACTTCGTGATCGGCATCGGACTCTTCGAGGAGTCGTTTGTCGGCCTGGCCGATCTGGTTCTGCCCGCGACGAGCTACCTCGAGCGCGACGGCACGACGGTGAATCTCGAAGGTCGCGTGCAGCGTCAGCGTCGCGCGGTGATCGCACCGTGCCCCGACGAGCTCGCCTGGATCTCGAAGCTTGCCGAGCGGTTTGACGTTGAGGTTTCGCCCCACGCATCGCTCGCGTTTGAGGAGATCTCGGGCCAGATCTACGGCGGCATCTCGTTTGCCGAGATCGGCGAGCAGGCTCCGCTTCCGCCCGCTACCGAGAAGTCCGCGCCGGTGCCCGCTCCGAAGCCCGTCCAGGTTCCGGTCGCCGATGGCCTGCGCGTGATCCGCTATCGCCCGCTGTTCTCGGGCCCGGTCGTCGACCGCGTGCCCGAGGTCGAGTTCCAGAAGGCCGATCACGAAGTGGGCATGAACCCGGCCGACGCGCGAGAGCGCGGGATCATCGACGGCGATATGGTCACGGTTAACTCGCGCGGCAACTTCCACCGCTTCAAGGCGCGCATCGTCCGCGACCTTCCCGCCGGCACCGTGCGCCTGTCGACCTTCGCGAAGGGCGACCTCACCGAGTTCGTGGCGGTCCGTAAGTGACCCATCCCAAGGAGACCTGGTGGATGGCACTCATTGAGTGCGGGATCATCATCAACCTCGTGATGGTCGCGTTCGCCTACACGACCTGGCTCGAGCGCAAGGTGCTCGGCCGGATGCAGCGGCGCTTCGGACCGAACCGGGCTGGCCCCTTCGGCCTGCTCCAGCCGATCGCCGACCTCGTGAAGCTCATCCGCAAGGAGAGCTTCTTCCCGTCGGCCGCGCACGAGATCCCGTACATCCTCGCGCCGATTCTCTCGACGTTCACGGCGCTTGCTGCGTTCGCCGTCATCCCGTGGGGCAAGGGCTGGACGCTCCACGGCTACTACATCCCTGGTGCCGTTTCGAGCCTGCCGATCTCGCTGATCCTGATCTTCGCGCTCGGCTCAATCGGCATTTACGGCTACATCGTCGGCGGCTGGGCCTCAGAGTCGAAGTACTCGATCCTTGGCTCAATGCGCACCTGCGCGCAGCTCGTCTCGTACGAGGTCTCGCTCGCGCTGAGCGTGCTCGGGGTCGTGCTGATGGGCCAGTCGCTGAACCTCGTCGACATCGTCAACAAGCAGCAGACAACGGTCTGGTTCTTCATCCCGCAGTTCGTCGGCCTCTGCGTCTTCCTGCTCGGCGGTATCGCCGAGACGTCGCGCCCGCCGTTCGACCTGCCAGAAGCAGATACCGAGCTCGTCGCTGGGTACCACACCGAGTACTCAGGCATGCGCTGGGGCCTCTTCCAGATGGCTGAGTACATCAACATGATCGTGCTCTCGTCGCTCGCCGTAACACTGTTCTTCGGCGGCTGGCACTTCCCGTGGGTACCGTCGCTCGACAAGTTCGGGCCGATCTGGTTCTGCCTCAAGCTTGCAATCCTCGTCAACGCCTTCATCTGGCTGCGCGCGTCCCAACCACGCCTGCGCTACGACCAGCTGATGCGCTTTGGCTGGAAGATCCTGCTCCCCGCCGCGACGGTCAACGCGCTCGTCACGGCCCTCCTCGTTGTGTGGGTGAAGTAATGGCTCAAGTCGTCCCAAATACGCTCAAGGGCTTCGGCGTCACGCTCAAGCAGGTCTTCAAGAAGCCGCTGACGCAGCAGTACCCGGAGTACAAGCACCCGGTCTACCCGCGCTTCCGCGGCCGTCACCGCCTGCACGTGCACGCGAACGGGCTTGAGAAGTGCGTTGGCTGCTCGCTGTGCGCCGCCGCGTGCCCGGCTGACTGCATCCGGGTCGTCGCCGCCGAGAACACGCCTGAGAATCGCGTCTCAGCTGGCGAGCGCTACGCCCGCATCTACGAGATCAACCTCAGCCGCTGCATCTTCTGCGGCTACTGCGAGCTTGCGTGCCCGTTCGATGCGATCACACTCGGCAACGACTTCGAGATCTCCGAGTACAACCGCGACGACCTCATCTACGACAAGGAGATGCTCCTCAAGGAGCCGGTCAAGAAGGTGCCCGTCGCCGACCGCAGCTTGTACGACACGCCGATCCCGTACTACCGGAGCCACAGCTGATGTCGAACATCATCGTTTGGGTGATCTGGATCGTTGCCGCCTTCGCCTGCATCGCAAGCGCGGTCGGTGTGGTCACGTTCAGCAACCCCTTCTACTCGGCGCTCGCACTGATCGGAAACCTGTCCGCACTGGCCGTGCTCTACCTCTTGCTCGGTGGCGAGTTTGTCGCTGCAGGCCAGGTGCTCGTGTACGGCGGCGCCGTGATGGTCATGTTCCTCTTCGTGATCGCCTACCTCGGCGACAAGACCGATGAGGCGCCGTGGGCCGGTGGCCCGTCCTGGCAGATCGTCGGTGCAGTTCTCGCCGCCGCAGCCGTGGGCACTGAAGTGATCTTTGCGATCGCCTCCAACTCGAGCAGCTCGCTCCAGCACAGCCCGTCGATCGCGCGCTCGTTCGGCTCACCGGAGCAGATCGGCCGCCTCTTCCTGACCGATCACCTGATCGCGTTCGAAGTGACCTCGATCGTCCTGCTCGTCGCTGCCGTCGGCGGTGTCGTGCTCGGCTCGCACGCGCGGATTACGGATGACGATGCACGGGCCTGACATCACTTGGTACCTGGCCCTCTCGGGGATGATGTTCACCATCGGTGCGATCGGCGTCCTCGTGCGTCGGAGCCCGTTGATCATCCTGCTCTCGGTCGAGATCATGCTGAACGGAGCGAACCTCGCCCTGATCGCGTTCTCACGTCACTTTGGCCACGCCGACGGGCAGGTCTTCGCAATCGCCGTGATGGCCGTGGCTGCGTCGGAAGTCGTCGTTGGTCTCGGCCTGATCGTGGCAATGGGCCGCCGCAACATCGAGCTTGACGTCGACAAGATGCGGACGCTCCGCGGATGAACACCGCCGCCTGGATCACGCTCCTCGCCCCGCTCGCTTCCGCGGTTGCGATCACCCTGACGGGCAATCTGCTCTCGCGCCGCCAGGCGGGCTACCTCGCAACGCTGTCGGCACTCGTCGCGTTTGGCGCGGCCATCACCGCGTTCCTGGCGATGATCGGCAAGGGCGCAGATGAGCGCGTCGCCCAGACAACGTCTTGGACATGGCTTACGGCGGGCAGCTTCCACGTCAACCTGACGCTGCTCACCGATCAGCTCTCGATCATGATGATGTTGATCATCACGGGCGTTGGCAGCCTGATCGTCGCCTACTCCGTCGGGTACGTCGACGGTGATGACGAAGAGCGGCGGTTCTTCGCCTACATGTCGCTCTTCCTCTTCTCGATGCTGCTGCTCGTGCAGGGCGGCGACTTGTTGCTGCTGCTCGCAGGTTGGGGCATGGTCGGCCTTTCGAGCTACTTGCTGATCGGGTACCACCAGCACCGCGCGGCGGCTGTCGCGGCTGCCAAGAAGGCGTTTGTCATGAACGCCTTCGGTGACGCAACGATGGCGATGGCCCTCTTCTTGCTCGTCCAGCACACGGGTCGGCTCGATTACGCGGGCGTGTTCGCGAATGCGCCGGCTGGCGGCGGACTCGCCACGGTGATCGCGCTCGGCTTGCTCGGCGGCGCGCTCGCGAAGTCGGCACAGATTCCGCTGCACACCTGGCTCCCAGACGCGATGGAAGGTCCGACCCCGGTTAGCGCGCTCATCCACGCCGCGACGATGGTCACGGCCGGCGTCTACCTGATTGTCCGCTGCCACCCGCTGTTTGAGAACGCGAAGGCGATCGAGGATCTCGCTGCTGGCCTTGGTGCCGTAACCCTTGTGATGGCCGGCCTGATTGCCCTCGTGCAGACCGACATCAAGCGTGTGATCGCGTACTCGACGATGTCGCAGATCGGCTACATGTTCGTTGGCGCCGCGGCCGGGTCGTACGTCAACGGGATGTTCCACCTGATGACGCACGCGTTCTTCAAGGCTCTGCTGTTCCTCGCGGCCGGCATCATCATCCATGCACTCCACGACGAGCAGGACATCCGCAAGATGGGTGGCCTCGGCAAGAAGCTGCCGCACACGCGCACCGTGTTCTTGATCGGGTCGCTCGCACTGGTTGGCGTACCGCCGTTCTCGGGCTTCTTCTCGAAGGACGCGATCATCGCCTCGACGCTTGATCGCGGAACCTTTGGCCTCTTCCTCTTTGGCGCGTGTCTGATCGGCGCGTTCCTGACGGGCGTCTACACGTTCCGCCTCTACTTCATCGTCTTCCACGGCGAGCAGAGCGCGTTTGCCAAGGAGAACCTCCACGAGCCGCACGGCCGGCTTGAGGGCCCGCTCTCGATGGTCTGGCCGGTGTCGATCCTGGCGGTGCTCGCTGCAGTCGGCGGCTTCCTCCAGTTCGCTCCCGCCTGGCATCCGCTTACCCGTTGGCTTGAGCCGATCGTTCCGTCGTTTGCCGAAGCCTCGAACACGCAGGAGTTCATCGCGTCGGCTGGCACGGTCGCGCTCGGCCTGCTCGGGATCTACGTCGCCTGGACGATGTTCGGCGCGAAGACGCGCGCCGTGCCGCAGCCTGTCGCAGCCTTCGAGGCGAAGTTCTGGTGGGACGAGCTCTATGACGCGGTCTTCTATCGCCCCGCCGTCGCAGCGTCGGCCGTTCTCCGCAAGTTCATTGAGGTGCCGCTCGTCTTCGGCTCGATCACCGAGGTCACTCGCGGCTTCCGGATCGGCTCGGTTGAGCTCGCGCGCGTCCAGAACGGCCTTGTTCGCTCGTATGCGTTCGCGCTCACCGCGGGCCTCGCGATTCTCACCGTCGTCTTCCTGGTGACCAAGTGAACCACTGGCTTACAACCTTCCTGATCTTCTTCCCGATCCTCGGCGCGCTGCTCGTGTGGCTCACGCCGTTCTCCAAATACATGGCTGGCGCGATCGCCACGTTGATCGCGCTGCTTGAGGTCGCCCTGTGGGTGATCGCGGTTGAACGGTTCGACTTCGGCAGCGGCAACCTGCAGTACGAGCAGCAGCATTCGTGGTTCCGCGAGATCGGCTCGAGCTACCACGTTGGCCAGTTCGGCTTCTCGCTGTGGCTGATCGGCCTCACCGTGATCGCTGGCGCAGCCGCTACTGCCTACGCCTGGTGGGCAGGTCGCGAGCGCGCACGCGCCTACTTCGGCCTGATGCTCTTCCTCACCGGTTCGGTCGTCGGCGTGTTTGCAGCACAGGATCTGCTGCTCTTCTACGCGTTCTTCGAAGCGATGCTGATTCCGCTCTACGTCATGATCGGCGTGTGGGGCGGTGCGGGTCGGCTTGGGGCGACACTCAAGTTCGTCGTCTATACCGTCGCCGGGTCGCTGCTGATGCTCGCCGCGATCATCGTCTACGGAACGCAGCAGGGCACCTTCGACCTAACCCACGCGGTGGCGAGCGGCAACCGCTGGCTGTTCCTCGGCTTCGCGATCGCCTTCGCTGTGAAGGCCCCGCTCTTCCCGTTCCATGGCTGGCTGCCTGATGCCTACCGCGAATCGCCTCCCGAGGTTGCCGCGCTGCTCTCGGGTGTCATCTCGAAGGCCGCCGCGTACGGCTTCCTGCGCATCGCGATCGCCCAGTTCCCTGAGCCCGCCCACCACTTCCGCACGTTGATCCTCGCGCTCGCGGCAATCGGTCTCGTCTACGGCTCATTCCTCGCCTTCCGCGCGCCTGACATTCGCGGTGTGATCGCGTACTCGTCGCTTGGCCAGATGGGCCTGATCACGCTTGGCCTCTTTGCGACCAACGCGCTCGGCTACGACGGTGCCGTCCTGCAGATGGTCAACCACGGTCTGATCTCGGTGTCGCTCTTCCTGCTCGCGGGAATGGTTGAGCGCCGCGCAGCCACCGGTGAGCTCTCCTTGCTTGGTGGCATGGCGAAGGGACGCCCGGCGCTTGCGACTGTTCTGATGGTCGTAGGAATGATGGCCCTCGCAGTGCCACTCTCAAGCGCGTTCGCCGGCGAGTTCCTGATCTTGGCGGGCGTCTTCCAGCACGGCTGGGGCTGGGCTGCAGTTGGTGCGATCGCCATCGTGCTTGGCGCGATGTACACGCTGCGGCTGATCTCGGCGGTGCTCCATCGTGAGCAGGGCTCGGCGGTTACTGACGCTGCGCTCGACCTCCGCGGCGCTGAGCTTGCGATTGTCGTGCCGCTCGTCGTACTGCTGCTCGTGCTTTCGGCCTGGCCCGACGCGATTAGCGGCCACTCGTTCGGTCATGGCGGCCTCGTCGCCGGAATCCAGGCAGCCTTCCAGGCGGTGGCCAAGTGATCCATAAGCCGCACGTCGACTGGTTTGCCCTCTCGCCGACGCTGGCATTGACCGTTGCCTCTGGCCTATTGCTCCTGATCTCGGTGCTGACGCCGAAGCGTGTGCGCAAGCCACTTGCAGCGACTGTCGCGGGTGCCGCGTTCCTCACAGCCCTCGGATTGGCCATCGCGCTCACCGACAAGAGCGCGCACGGCGCCGCAATCGTCGCCGACGCAATGTTCCGCGACCGTTGGGCGGGCCTCGCGCAGGTGTTGATCGCTGGCTGCGGTGTTGTCGCCGTCCTGATCTCGTACGGCGAACGCTGGCGCGAAGAGCACGTCGGTGAGTACTACGCGCTGCTCACCGCGGCTGGCGCGGGCCTCGTCTTCTTCGTCTCCGCGTCGAACCTGATGACGCTCTTCCTTGGCCTCGAGTGGTTCTCGATCGCGCTCTACGTCTTGTGTGCCATCGATATCGACCTGATCGGCTCGCTCGAAGCTGGGCTCAAGTACCTGATCATCGGCGCGGTCGGCTCGGCGACGCTCCTGTTTGGCTCAGCGCTCGTCTACGGCGCCACGGGCGCGCTGAGCTTCGACAAGATCGCCGCAGGCACGCACGCGCACAGCGGTCTGCTCGCAGGTGGTCTCGCGATGATCATCGTCGGACTTGCGTTCAAGACGTCGGCCGCGCCGTTCCACATGTGGACGCCCGACGTCTACCAGGGCGCCCCCACGCCAGTGACGGCGTTCATGGCGGCAGCAACGAAGGTCGGTGCCCTTGTGGTGACGGCACGTCTGCTCGTCACAGCGTTCCCGACCGACGAGCACCTCTGGACATGGGCGATCGCGGTCATCGCAATCATCTCGCTCGTCGTCGGGAACATCGCGGCGCTCGCACAGCGGAACGTGAAGCGACTCCTCGCCTACTCGTCGGTGTCCCACGCGGGCTTCATGCTCTTCGCAATCGCCGCGGCCAACACCCTCGGGGCACGGGCGCTCATGTACTACCTGATCCCCTACTGCGCGATGTCGCTCGGTGCGTTTGCTGTAGTCGCTGCGCGCGAACGCGAGCTTGGCGCTCCGGTCACCCTCGAGAACCTCGCAGGCTTTGGCTGGGAGCGCCCATTCCTCGGCGTTGCAATGTGGGTGTTCATGCTCGGCTTCCTCGGCTTCCCGCTCACCGGCGGCTTCTGGGGCAAGATCTACGTCTTCTCGGCCGTCTATAACCACGGCTGGTGGTGGCTGATCGTCATTGGCGTCGTCGCCACGATGGTCTCGGCGGTCTACTACCTCGCCATCGTGCGCGCGATGTTCCTGCGTGACGGTGCAGAGCTGTCGCTCGCTCCCGCGGGTGGCTCGCCGCCGCGCGAGCTCGTGCTCTCAACGGGCGTCGTCGCCTGTCTTGCGATCACGGTCGGCTCGTTCTTTGCCGTGCAGCCACTGATCGACGCCGCACACGCCGCGGCCCGTGCGCTTCCCTTCTAGCGCGTCCTCCCTTCTCGACCCGCGCAGGGCGACGTGGCGCGCTACCGTCCGTAGCCCACGCATGGAGGACGAGCGATGATGAACGTGACGATGCTGCTCTGCGATGCCGCGACCGAGGCTGGCGGCAAGCTCTACATCCTCGGCGGCGGGTGGTCGCAGGTCGCTGCAGCCGAAGCTCCGCTGAATCTCGCACTCGCGATCAAGCTCGGCGTTCCGTGGGACGAGACACCGGGCTCGCACTCATTCAAGCTGGCGCTGATGAACCTCGACGGCGAGCTCGTCGAGAACCCTGACGGCGACGGCATTCAGGCCATGGGCCAGATGGACGTTGCGCGTCCCGACGGCGTCAAGCAGGGATCGGATATCGACGTGCCAATCGCGATCACGTTCAATGGGCTTCGCCTCCCCGCAGGTGGCTACCGCTGGGAGCTCGAGATCGACGACGAACCCGCGGCGCGGGTCGCGTTCACCGTATTCGCAGCGCCTGCTGCGTAGCGGAGGCCGCTAGGGCTTGGCTGGACGGAAGTCGCTCAGGCGACGCGCGTACGGCGCAACCGTCACGACCGCCATCACAACGAACACGCCGAGAGCAGCGAAGAGCGAGCTGACGGCAAGCGGCGGGACACCCGAGAGTGCACTGCTGCGCATCGCGCACGACACGACCAGCAAGACCACGATCGCGAGCCAGCAGAGCGAGCGGAAAGCGACGATCACGTCGTCACGACGGTCGAGTGCAGCGCCGAACGCGACGATTGCGGAAACCGACGCAAACGGGACCGCCGCAAGCAGGAAGTCGCGGGCGATGCCATGGGAGCCGTGACCGTCCGCCGATACAGCGGCGAGAGCCAAGAGCGCGGGAAGGAGTCGACGCGTCACGGTCGTGTTACAGATTCGCTGCCGAACCGGACGGTCCTTCTATGCTCCTCACGAATTTTCAGAAATCGAGGAGGACGACGTGGCATCACTGATCTGGCTTGGACATTCTGCTTTCCGGCTTGAGACCGATACCGGCAAGCACATCTACATCGACCCGTTCCTTTCGCACAACCCGAAGACCCCTGAGAGCGAGAAGACCCCGGAGCGTGTCGACTACATCGCGATCACGCACGGGCACGGCGACCACGTTGGCGATGCGGTGGAGCTCTCGAAGCGCTTTCCCGATGCTCCGATCATCTGCCAGGTCGAGCTCAAAGCGTGGCTCGGGCGCCAGGGAGCGAACGTCGGCCCCATGCCTGGTCTCAACAAGGGCGGCTCGGTCAACATCGATGGCCTCCGCTTCTCGCTCACAAACGCGTTCCACTCATCGAGCTCGGACACCGGCGAATACCTCGGTGAGGCTTGCGGGATCGTCGTGACGCTTGAAGAAGGTGTTTCGGTCTACTTCGCGGGCGACACCTGTCTCTTTGGCGACATGCAACTGATCCGCCACATCTACGAGCCGGCCGTCGCATGTCTCCCGATCGGTGACTACTTCACGATGAGCCCCGCCGAGGCGGCGATCGCCCTGGAGATGCTCAACAACCCGCTGTGTGTGCCGTGCCACTGGGGAACGTTCCCGCTGCTCACCGGTAACCCCGAGCAGCTGCAGGCGCTAACTGAGGCAGAGGTAGCGATGATCCAGCCTGGGGACGCCGTCGGCATCGGATGACGTACTCGCTGGTCGCCTACGACAGCGCCGCCTCGCAGTGGGGTGTCGCAACGCAGTCGAAGTTCCTCGCGGTCGGTTCGGTCGTGCCGTGGGCACGCGCAGGAGCGGGCGCGGTGGCAACGCAGTCGTATGCCAACCCAAGCTATGGCCCTGACGGGCTTGCGCTGCTTGCAGCCGGTCATTCCGCCACCGATGTGGTCGAGATGCTCATGCGTGCCGACACGGGCCGTGATCACCGCCAGCTCGGTGTTGTCGACGCGCAGGGCGGCGCTGCAACGTTCACCGGGTCGGCGTGTCTCGAATGGGCTGGCGGGCGCACCGGCGTCGGCTACGCGGCGCAGGGCAACATCCTGGTCTCGGGGGACACCGTCGATGCGATGGCGGAGACGTTCGAGGCGGCGGGGGCTCTGCCGCTCGCCGACCGGCTCGTCGCAGCGCTTGCCGCCGCCCAAACCGCAGGCGGCGACCGGCGAGGTCAGCAGTCAGCGGCATTGCTCGTGGTCGAGCAGGGAGGCGGGTACGCGGGACTCTCCGACGTCCTCGTCGATCTTCGGGTCGACGATCACCCCACACCGATCGCTGAACTTGATCGTCTCCTCCGCCAGCACCAACTGCTGTTTGGCACCACGCCTGCCAGCGAGTGGATCACGGTCGATGCCGACCTTGCCGCCGAGCTCACAGCTCGACTCACGAGCCTCGGCTACACCGGGCAGCTCGCAGACGCCTTCACCCGCTGGGCGGGAACGGAAAACCTCGAGGAGCGCGTCGATGGGGTCGCGCGCATCGACCCTGTCGTCCTTGCGGAGCTGCGCGCCCGATGAGCGGGAAGGGATACGACGTCGCACGGCTCGAAGACCTCGATCGCATCCCCGTCGCGGAAGGTCTCGAATGGCGACCTGTCCGGCGCCGCTTCGACATTCACGCGTTCGGTGTCAACGCGTACACGGTTGACCACGCAGGTGGACACGTCGTCGAAGAACACGACGAGCTTGGACCCGGCGGCGCCGGCGGACATGAAGAGCTCTACGTCGTGCTCCGGGGTCACGCGACATTCACCATCGATGGGGACACCATCGAAGCTCCACCGGGAACGTTGATCTTCATCCGCGACCCGGCTTTGAAGCGCGTTGCGATCGCCGAGCAGGCAGACACGGCGGTGCTCGCGGTGGGTGGAGCTCCTGGGAAGGCGTACGAAGTTTCACCGTGGGAATACACGTTTGCCTCGACGCCGCTCCTCAAAGCGGGCCGGGCGAAGGAGGCCGAAGCGATCTTGCTCGACGGCCTCACCCGCTACCCCGGGAATCCTGCGCTTCTCTACAACCTTGCGTGTGCCGAGTCGCTCGCGGGCGACCATGCGTCTGCACTGATCCACCTGCGCGCTTCGATCGAGGGTGATGCGAAGTACGCGGCGTTCGCGAAGACCGACCCCGACTTCGACGCACTACGCAGCGAGCCCGGCTTCCCCGCCTAGTTCGACGAGGAGTCCGGGCTCGCGAGCGTTAGCTCTGCGCGGCGCTTAGACCTTACGACGCAACGCTGCGTTGTCGAGGATGATGAACCCGATGCCCGTAAGCAGCAGGGCGATACCGACGACGATCGAGAACAGCGCGAGCTGCGATGCCATGAAGCTCACGTCGAGAGCGGTTGCGAGCGCCGTCTCGGTAACCCAGACGTTGCGGGCGGCGTTATCAACCGGCCGACCATTGCTCATCAGCGCAGCCTTGGCGTCGTTTGTGCCCTTGCCATCAGCAGTTGCGTAGTGCGGCATCTGGGCGTAGGTCTTGCCACCCGTCGCTTCGAGCGCGTGAATCCGCATGTAGTCCGCGAAGCACTTCGCGCGGGTGCCGTTCGTCACGGCAAGATTCGCGACCGTACACGTTGGAAGCTTCACGCCCGTAACGCCAGCGGCGTCTGCCTCGCCCTTGATCGCGGACGGACTCATGTCCGGCGTACCAACGATCTGTTCAGCCTTGAGCTTGTCGCTCACGGTTCCCCGGCCTTGCACACCGAGCGCGATAACAGCAACACCGAACACGATCAAAACGACCCCTGCGATCAGGCCGCCGAGTTCAAGAATCCTCTTCATGGTTGTCCCTCCTGGGTGGGCGCGGAATGGTGGTGGCGAGTTCTGCCTGCAAACGCCATACCGCGAGTCTGCGTGGACACCAGCCGGCGGGCCTCAGGGATTCCCCGCATATTGGATCGGGGAACAGGCCGAACCTTAGTACGGAGTTTTGGCGCTCTACGACACGAGCGGGAGCGACTTCGTGAAGCCACCCGCGGGGCGCTTCGCGTCGATCGTGCGTGCGAGTTCGAAGATCGCCTGAGCGGCCTCCGACTCGGGATGCGAAAGCACGAGGGGCGTACCGTCATCGCCGCTCTCGCGAAGATCGGCCGCAAGGGGAACGCGGCCGAGCAGCGAGACACCAAGCTCGGCCGCCAAGCGATCGCCACCACCCGAACCAAAGACCTCAGACGTCATGTTCTCAACTACCCCGAGCACCGACATACCGGTCTTGCGTGCCATTGAGGCGGCACGGATCGCAACCTCTTGCGCGAGCGGCTGCGGCGTCGTCACCACAACGGCCTCGGCGCGCGGAAGCAGCTGGGCTAGCGAGATCGACACATCGCCCGTTCCGGGTGGCATGTCGACAACGAGTGCGTCGAGCTCGCCCCAGTGCACATCCTGGAGGAACTGCTCCAGGGCCCGATGCAGCATCGGGCCTCGCCACATCACCGGCTCGTTGTCGTCAAGGAAAAATCCGATCGACATCAGCTTCAAGTCGTGCTTGACGGGCGGAATCATCAGCTTGTCGACGAGTACCGGCTTCTGGCGGATCCCGAGCATGTGCGGAATCGAATGGCCGTACACATCGGCATCGAGCACGCCGACCTTGCGGCCGAGCGAGGCGAGCGCCGCCGCGAGATTGACCGTCACGGTCGACTTGCCAACACCGCCCTTGCCCGACGCGACCGCGATCACCCGTGTCGCGGGATCAAGCTGAATCGACTTGTCGTCGGCTGGACGTCCGCCGCGAAGCTTGGTTGTCAGGGCAGCACGTTCGTCGGGTGTCATCACGTCGAACTCGAGCGACACTGAGGCGACACCTGCGACCGCGCCAACCTCACGCGCGACCTGATCCTGGAAGCTCGACCGCAGCGGGCAGCCAGCGACGGTGAGCGCGATCTTGACGGCAACGTCGCCGCCGTCAATGCGAACATCGCGCACCATGTCGAGCTCCGTGACCGGCTTGCGGAGCTCAGGGTCGATCACCCGGGTGAGGGCCTCTTCGATCTGGGGGCGCGTTGGCAACAAACTCGTTTGAGCGTAGCGAACCGCCGCGCCTCGACCGACCCGCACCACATGGCAAACCAATTGCAGCGATCGGCGTCTACCCTGTCGACGTGACTCGTCGGCCCCTCCTGATGCTTCTTGTCGTGCTCTTCGGCGCGATCCTCGCGACCGGCGCCGCCGGCTCGACCGCCGACACGACAACCTGTTGGGCGAAGGACGGGGGCAAGCTCTTCCAGATCGTCTGTCCCGCCCCGATCAAGCTCGTTCAGACCGCCGTCCTGCAAGCGTCACGTCCGGCCTCCTCGCGAGCGACCGCCTTCCCGCTCGGCTCGACCGGTATCGCCGGCTCGTGGCGCATCACGATCAACTCGGTCTCGTTTGATGCAGCCTCGGCAATACAGGCGGCGAGTTCGCGGAACGCCGCCCCGCCGACGGGCACCACCGACGTCATGGCGAACGTCACGATCACCTACACGGGCTTTGAGACCGGCGCCGGCCAAGGAGTCGTCGCGGCACTGAAGGTCGTTGGTCAATCGCGCAACGTTGGCTACTCAACCGTCCGCAATCCCTGCGGCCCGGTTATTCCGAGCGACCTTGGGCCTTCGGGTGACCTGACGACCAACCAGTCGTTCACAGGGAACGTCTGTTACCAAGTCTCCT
The DNA here is from genome assembly GCA_903915545.1 of uncultured Actinomycetes bacterium. Taxonomy (GTDB): domain Bacteria; phylum Actinomycetota; class Thermoleophilia; order Gaiellales; family Gaiellaceae; genus PALSA-600. The sequence goes on from CAIWTI010000022.1 coordinate 13,575, forward strand.
CCGCCGACGTCCCGACGCTCGCCCTCTATTGGGATGCGGGCGCAACGAAGGCTCCGTGGTGGGCAGTTCGCTAATGCGGCTACCCTGGAACCCGATGCGTGGGGGACCCAAGCTGGCTCTTGTTGCCAGCATCGCGATGCTGGCTCTTGTGGTCTCTGGCACGAGCTCGGCGGCCCAATCGGTGACCTGTTACGAGAAGCTCGGCGGCAAGCTCGTTGAGATCCTCTGCCCGACGCCAGTCGTTGCGAGCTCCTCGGTCACGACAAAGACTGCGGGTCAGACGAGGACGAACCCGTTCAAGCTTGGTACTGCGGGCTACACCGCTGGCTTCGCGTGGAAGGTTGCCGTCTCGTCGGTGAATACAAATGCGTGGTCGGTTGTGCAGGGAGCGAACGCGACGAACAAGGCTCCACGCGCAGGCTACAACGATGTCCTCGTGACGATCACGGCCACCTATAACGGCCCAGACACGGGCGCCGGCTTCGACCTCGTCTCAAACTTCGCCGTTGCGACCGCCAAGGGCGCGAGCTACGGGGCCTCCCCGTCGGCCTGCGGCATCGTCCCGAACGACGCAGCGGCGGCCGGCGACTATTTCAACGGTGGCGTCCTGACCGGAAACCTCTGCTTCCAGGTTCCCACCTCGGTCGCCCGTTCGCTTGAGCTCTACTGGAACGCCTTCGGTGCCAAAGCACCGTGGTGGGCCCTCCACTAGCGCCCGCGTCGCGACTTAGGCGTTGATCGCAGCCGCGAGCTGCGCAGCAATCTCAGGCGTACCCGCCGCGACGACCCGCGACCGCGCCTTGAGATCGAGCGGGTGCTCGCCGAACACGCCACCATCGGCGAGCATGATCGTGCAGCCGCGCTCGCGAACAATCAGCTGTGCCGCGGCGATGTCCACTGGACGAGACGGCTTCAAGCAGACGACCCCATCGGTGCGGCCGGCTGAGAGGTGGCAATAGGTCAATGCCTGTGCGCCCATAATCCGTACGCGATCAGTGATCGGCGCAAGCGCCGGGAGGTGCTCGAGCACAAGCGTTCCCTTGGTCGCCTCGATCGAAAGGAACTGCAGGTGTGGCTTCGGAAGATCGAGGATCGCGTGACCGTTGAGCGTCGCGCCCTGACCTTTGACCGCCACCCACTCTTCACGCGAACCAAAGTCGTAGACGAACCCGAACTGAACGTCGTCCATCGTGTCGCCATCAGCAACAGCGAGCGACATGCAGAAGTACGGGATGCCGCGCTCGCAGTTCTGCGACCCGTCGATCGGGTCGATCACCACCGTCCAGCGGCCTTCACCGACAACCCCGACCTCTTCCGAGACGATCTTGACATCGAGCCCGTCGAGGCGGCGAATGATCGCGCTCTCGGTGGCCTCGTCGATCGCGACGGTGATGTCGCCGCCCTTCCCTTCACCAATCGGCCGCTCCCGCTCGTCGCGACCCGGCATCGCTGCGAGGATCCCCTCGATCTCAGCGACTGCGGCCCGACAGATCTCCAGCCACGGGGCTGGGTCGAAATCGCTCACGAGACCTCGCCAATCGGATGGAAGAGTAGGCCCGAGGTCAGCTTCGGATAGAAGAACGTCGACTTCTGCGGCATCACGTCACCGCGATGAGCGAACGTTGCAACCTGCTCGACCGTGGTTGGGCGCACGAGAAACGCTGCCTCGGCCTCACCCCGATCGACTGCAGCGGTCGCTTCGTTGGCATACGGCGTGTATCCGACCTTGCCGCAGTAGCGCTCCACCGTCTGGACGTCGAGCTCGTCGATCACCGGCACCTTGTAGTAGGTGCGGTTGCGGTAGAGGGCGAGACCGCTCTGATCCCAACCCTCAGTCTCTTCGGCGGGTGGCTCCTCGGTGAGCGCCGGCACGATCCGGTGTGTTGGGAAGATCTCAAGGCCCGGCGAGCGCGACGAGACGAGGATCGCGTAGGTGTGCGTCGCGGTCGGATCTTCCTCGCGGAACGCGACTGCTGTCTCGTAACGATGGTGGCCATCGGCGATCAGGAACGGCGTGTCGATCTCGAGCTCGCCGACTCCAGTGATCTTCCATAGGCGGGTGCGCACGCCACCATCCTCGACATCGAGGTCAGGAGCGCCCGTAGGACGATCGACGGGTGGGTCGGCGTCGTAGAGCAGGAAGATCGGCTCAAGCTGGGTGCGCACCTCGCGCAGAAGGCGCAAGCGCCCTTCCTTCGGGCCGGCGTGCGTGCGCTCGTGTGGCAGCACGTTCCCTGCCGAGTACGGCGTCGTCTCGACCGACCCAGCAATGCCCTCACGCGTTCGAGCAACACCATCGGGGCCAACGTAATCCTGGGCAACCCACCAGATCGCGGGCTCATCGAGCGCCAGCACGCCGTCGGCGCGCCACTCCTTCAGCGCGGCAGCGGCCGCCGCTTCGCTCTCCGGCAGCGTCAAGTGCACGACGTTGAACGGGCTGCGCGCGAGGTACTCCTGTCGGAGCGGCTCGTCGATCACGTCGTAGGGCGGCGCCACAAGCGAATCGAGCTCGCCCGCCTTCGCGGTGTCGAAGCGCAGAGCGCGGAAGGGCCTCACAGACGGCACCCCCTGAGCGTACCGAGGCGGAGTACCGCGATGGTCTCGAACCGTCTACGCTTGATGCATGCGCCGCGCGATGCCCCTGCTTGCTGTCGCCATCGCCGCGTGCACCCTGACTGCAGTGGCCACAGGAGCGCAGACAACCGCGCCAGGAAGCTGCTTCGCGAAGCTCGGCGGAAAGATTGTCTCGATCGTCTGTCCGGCCAAGATCAAGCTCGCCTCGCTCGTGTCGAATGCGGCGGGTGCCGCCCGCACGAATCCGTATCCGCTTGGTCAGACCGTTCTGCTCCCGACGGGAACCTGGAAGTTCCAGTTCCAAGCCGCGAATACGAACGCGTGGTCAGTGATCTCGGCGTTCAGCGCGAAGAACACGGCGCCACCAGCTGGAACCGTCGACGTACTCGTCACGCTGACCGCGACGTACTTTGGTTACGAAGGCGGCGCTGGTGGCTTTGGTGGCGGGTTTACCGACTTCACGAACCTCAAGGCGGTCGGCACCGTGCACAACGTGTCGTACGTCTGGAACAAGCCGGGCTGCGGGACGATCCCGAACGATCTCGGTAGCGGTTCGTCGCTCACGGCGGGAGCAATCGTTACCGGCAACCTCTGCTTTCAGGTTCCCGCGGACGACGCTGCATCGCTTGAACTGTTCTGGGATGGCGGCACCTCCAAGGGTCCGTTCTTCGCGCTGCACTAGACCCACCGGGCGCCGCAGTAGACTCGGCCCGTGATCGCTGACCTTGCCGAAGACCGTGTCGTCGAGGGTGTGTTCGCCGTCGCCAGTAAGCGAAAGCTGAAGACGAAGGGTGGAGCGCCGTACCTTGCGCTCGAACTCGTTGACCCGACAGGGCGCATTGAGGCGCGCGTTTGGAACGATGTCGAACTTCTCGACGGACGTTTTGACGAAGGCGACGCCGTGCGTGTGCTCGGCAAGGTCGAGAAGTTCCGAGACAAGCTGCAGCTCGACGTTCGGACGCTCGAGAGCACCGACGTCGATCCACAAAGCCTGACACCGACTGCGCGCCGCGATCGCGAAGAGCTTGCTGGCTTCCTTGAGTTCCTCGTCGCCGAGGTGCACCACGACGGGCTCGCAGCGACGGTGCGCAACGTGCTTGCCGACGCTGACCTCGCTGCGTTCCCCGCTACCGCTGACGGCCATCACTCCTACGCCGGCGGCCTGCAGGAGCACACCGTGGGCGTGGCGACGCTCTGCCGCGAAACCTGCCAGCTGCATCCACGCCTCCGGGCCGACCTCGTAGTCGCGGCGGCGTTGCTCCACGACGTCGGGCGTACACGCGAGCTCACGCGCGGACCGTCGTTTACCCAGACCGCCGAAGGTCGCCTGCTTGGCCACGTCCACCTCGGGCTTCGACTCGTCGAGGAGAAGGCCGAGGGTCTCACGCCCGCGCAACTCGCAGAGCTCCTGCACTGCATCGCCGTGCACCACGATGGCCGTTCGGCCCGTACCGCCGAAGCCTCGGTGCTCTTCCACGCAAACCAGCTCGACGCAGCTGCAGCAACCCGCCCGGTCGAGTGACCGCCCTCCTCCTCGCGCTCGGCGCGAGCCTGACCTGGGGCGTCGCTGACTTCGTCGGGCCCTGGCTTGGGCGGACGTGGGGAACGCTGCGCATCATGCTGTGGGGCCAGTGCTCCGGCCTCGTGTTCGTGGCGGTCGTTGTTGCGGTGCACGGCGGCGGCCCCCGGAGTGGTGCGATCGGGTGGGCCGTGTTGGCGGCGCTCTCAGCGACGATCGGGCTCGTTGGCTACTACCAGGGGATCGCCACCGGGACGATCTCGGTCGTCGCTCCGATCGCAGGTGCATCGGCGATCGTCCCTGTCATCTACGGGATCGTGCGCGGCGACCACCCCTCGATCGCGCAGTTCGCGGGGATCGGCGCCGCAATCGTGGGTGTTGCGTTCGCATCAATGGAGCACCAGGAAGGGAAGCGCGTCGCTGCCGCCGGCGTCGGGCTCGCCGTCCTCGCAGCGGTCGGCTTCGGCTTCTACTTCCCACCCATGCACGCGGCTGGCGCTGCCGATCCATGGTGGGGCGCGCTGCTCTTTCGCTTCGCGTCGGTCGGGTTTGTCGGCATGGCCGTTGCAGCCCGCCGGCCCGCGCTCCGACTTCCTCGCAAGGCGATCTGGATTGTGATCGGCGTTGGGATTGGCGACACGCTCGGCAACATCTTCTTTGCGGCGGCGGCAGGACGTGGGCTTGTCAGCCTGACGAGCGTGATGGCATCGCTCTATCCCGTGATCACGGTGGGTCTCGCAGCGGTCTTTCTGCACGAGCGCATCTCGCGGCTGCAGCAGGGTGGCGTCGTGTTGACGCTCGTCGGTATCGGCCTGATCTCGATGTAGCCGTCGGGACGGGCTAGACGTTGAAGCGCACGTTCAGCACGTCGCCGTCCTGAACGACATACGTCTTACCTTCAAGCCGATGCTGGCCACGCTTGGAAACCTCGGCGGCTGAACCCGCGTCGACGAGCTCCTGCCAACCAAACACTTCGGCACGAATGAAGCCACGAGCGATATCGGTGTGGATCGCGGCCGCGGCGTCAAGGGCGGTCTCGCCGCGACGCAGCGTCCAAGCGCGCGTGTCCTGCTCGCCGGCCGTGAAGAACGTGACGAGGTCGAGCGCGTCGCGGAGCCGCCGTACAACCTCGTCGAGCGCCGAGGTGCCACTGCCGCGGAACTCCGCTGCCTCCTCCTCGGGGAGATCTGCAAGCTCCACCTCGAGTGCAAGGTCGATCCCGTTCGGCCCGTTCTCGACCGCGATCAAAGGCTTGATCGTCAGCGGTTCGATGTCTGCGGGCAGCTCGTCGGTGTAGTCGGAGAGCGGCGTTCCTGCTTCGACAAACGCGAGCACCTTCTTCAGCTCTTCGAGCTCGGCACGAACCTTTGCGTCACCCGACTTCGCCTGCTTCTCGACGCGCTCAAGCCGGCGCTCGACGTGATCGCGGTCTGCCACGAGCAGCTCAAGCTTCAGGTTCTCAAGGTCGCCAACGGGATTTGCGCCAGGTGAAAACCCGTCCAGAACGACGAGCAGCGCATCGACCTGGCGAAGGTTTCCAAGTAGCGCCGGGCCCGTACCGGGCACGTCCTGCACCCGAATCGTTGCCTGGGTGATCTTGCGAGCCTTGACGACCTCGGCGAGCTGCAGCGTGCGGTCGTCCGCGATCTGTGCGACGCCGACGTTCGTCTTGCCGTACTCGCCACCGGCAGCCTTGGTCAGCGCTGTGAAGAGCGTGGTCTTGCCCGAGCCGGGAAGCCCGACGATTCCAACCTCAAGGGCCATGTGACCCTAGGAGCCGAAGCCGACGCGGCTCTCGCGAGCGTGGCGTTTCACGAACACGATCTTCTTCGTGGCAATCGTGTAGCCGCCATCTTCGGCCTCAAACGAGAGCGACGTCGTGTCGCTGTCGCCAACTGCCGACGCAAGTTTGTCCGCAACATCGGCCGAAACCGCGATTGCGAGACCAAAGCCGCCCTCGAATGAGATCTCAAGCCGGACGCGTTCTGAGTGATTCTTATTCGCCATCGGACACAAACTCTGCCAGGACGCCGCCCGTCGTGTCGGGGTGGATGAACGCGACCTGCAATCCGAAGAGTCCAACGCGGGGTTTTTCGTCGATCAACGTCGCCCCAGCAGCGGCCGCACGGGCGAGTTCTTCGGCTACATCGTCAACCTCGAAGGCGACGTGATGCATCCCTGGGCCACGCTTGGCGAGGAACTTGCCGACCGGTGTGTCGGGGCCAAGCGGACGGAGAAGTTCGATCCGGCCGGTGCCAACGCGGATCGAGACGGCCTCGACACCCTGGTCTTCGACGGTGGCGCGATGTTCAACTTCCGCGCCGAGCAACGTCTCCCAGGTGCGTACGAGCTCGTCGAGTTCTTCGACGGCAACGCCGACATGATGGATTCCCTTAGCGGCCATTCGCCCGATGCTACCCGCGGACGCTCGGCGTGACGCTCAGGCGGGGGTCGCTTCGAGCGCAAGACACGCCTGGAGGGCGGCCTCGGCGACTTCAAGCTGCGCGGCGGTCGGCTCCGCGGTTGCGATGCGGTGCTGCAGCTCGTGGCCGGGGCGTGCGAGCACGCGGGCGAGTCGACGATCAGGATTCCGCGTCATCCAGGTAAAGACCTCAGTGGAAAGGGCGATCGCGCCGACCGATGCAACCGCACGGGCGGCCGCGCGATATCGGGCGGGAGCCCGGCCGGCGAGCACGTTGCCGATCGTCCCTGCTGCCAACATCGGGCCGATCAGGTGCGAGCCACAGCGCTCGTGCTCCTTGGCGGCCTGGTTCTCGTGCTCGTAGGTGCCGATCGCGATGTGCTCGGCCCCGTGGTAGTTGGCAAGCGAGCCTTCGCGCAGCGACGCGAGGGCGGGAGCAAGGGCGAGCAGCGAGGCGAGCGCCTCGACGACACCCGCGTTCAGCCGTAGCCGACGCACGCCGCCCGACAATGCTGCCGTTAGGGCGACAACGCCGATCGTGCGCGTGCTCTCGAATGGGAGCCGCGCCTCGGGGAGGGCGCGCTTCAACCGTGGCAGAAACGCGACTGACTCGAATAAGCGGACGGGGCCACGCAGGAACGGGCTTGAGACTCCAGGAGCCAGCACGTCCTTGCGTCCCGACGCGACCTTGAGCTCGCCACTCTGCGTGCGCACGGCGCAGGCCCACGACGTCGGCCCGTGCACGAGCACACCGTTACCAAGCGCCATGCCGCCAAGCCGCACCTTTGGGCTCATAGGGCGACTGTACTCCTACCGAAGTGCTTCGAGCGCGGTCTGCACCCGTTGCGCGGCTTCGCCCCGCGGCAGTTCGTGGCCGTCGATCGCAACGACGGGTAGCACTTCGCGCACCGCGCTACTCGTAAACGCTTCGTCGGCTGTGAGCAGCCTCGAGAGCGTGAACGCGCCTTCCTGGACGCGATACCCAAGGTTGGCCGCGACACGCAGCACAGCGCTCCGGGTGACCCCTGGGAGCACGCCAGTGCTGAGAGCTGGTGTCGAGAGGACGTCGTCGTTGCGCCACCAGATGTTCGCCATGGTGAGTTCGAGGACGATGTCACCAGGATCGAGGAAGAGCGCGTCGTCTGCACCTTGGCGTTCGGCATCGGCAACCGCTGCCAGGTTCGCGGCGTAGCTCGTGGCTTTCACACCCGTGAGGAGGCCCGATGCGATTGAACGGCTGGTGACCACGGTGATGCCTCGCGCCCGCAGCGCGGCAAGCCCTGGTGGCAGCGCGCCCACGGTCGCCACGAGCGTGCGGCCGGTGTAGAAGAGCCGCACGACACCCTCATCGACTGCGGCCGCTGCTGCGGCCTGACGAGCAATGTCCGCGGCGCCCTCCGGCGGCGGCAGCCGAAGCGACAGCGCCGAGCCAACGAGTCGATCGACGTGGCCGTCGAGCAACACCGGGACACCCCCGCGAATACGCACCGTCTCGAACGCAGCAGCGCCGCGGAGCAACGCCTCATCGTCGGCAAAGAAGACTGGTTCGTTCGGGTCAATCAGGCCGCGGCCCGCGACCGCGCAAGCGAGAAGCGGACTCATGCTGCGTGCTCCAGTGCGGCGAGGATGGGCCGTGCCTTCACCCACGACTCTTCGATCTCTGCCTCGGGCTGGGAGTCCCAGACGATCCCGCCGCCGACCCAGAAGTGGATCCGGCTTTCGGCGATCGCGAACGTGCGGATGGTTAGCGCAAGGTCGAAGTCGCCGTTTGGCTGAACGGTGCCGAGCGCCCCCATCGAGGCGCCACGGCCCACGGGCTCAAGTCCCGCAATCAGATCGAGCGCGGAGATCTTCGGAGCTCCTGTGACTGAGCCGCCCGGGAAGAGGGCGGCGAGTGTCTCGCCGAACGTCACGTCGTCGCGCATCGTCCCCTCAACGGTCGAGACGAGGTGCGTCACACCGGCAAGCTCGCGTTCCGCCATCAGCTCAGGCCACCGGACGGTGCCGGGATGGCAGACACGGGCGAGGTCATTTCGTTCGAGGTCGACGATCATCGTGTGCTCCGCTGCATCCTTCGGCCCCTCGACGTGGACGCCTGCCGGTCGCGTGCCCTTGATCGGCATCGTCTGAAGCGTTTGGCCGGATCGGCGAAGGAAGAGCTCGGGCGAGGCCGAGACGATCGCCCAGGTGTCGGTGATGAACGGGCGGGAGACGAGCGGGTGCAGCGGGGCGAGCGCGAGCGCAAGCGCGGTGGGATCGCCTTCGAATGTGGCGGAAAGGTGCTGCACGAGGTTGACCTGGTAGACGTCGCCGCGCGAAATCGCCGAGCGGACACGTTCAACCGCCGCTGCGTACTGACCGTCGTTCCAGGTTCGCTCCCACTCGCCGACTCTGAACGCGGTCGCGTGGGGTTCGCGGTCGCTTGCCTCGCGGATGCGGCAGGCAAGGAGCGGCAGCGGGCACGGCTCGGGTGGCGGGTTCACCTGGGAGCGCCGAAACGCGGCAGAGAGGCCGTACCCGAGGTAGAGGTCAGCGACGAGATCGTCGCTTCCCCAGAAGCCTGCGCCTGCGAGGTAGGCGTCGAGGTGAGCGAACGCGTCGTGAGGGTCATGCAGTTCGAGCATCGGGCGGAGCGTACTCCGCGCGTCGTGCCTACCGGCGGCGGCCGCTGACGAGCAGATACCGACGCGGGGCTCGGATGCCAGCCGCTGTGCGGTACTCCTCGTACAGCTCAACGAACGCGCGATGGAACTCTTCGGCACGGGCCTCGTCGAGGCGGGCAAGAACGCTCTGGATCGGCGGTGAGGCCTGCGAGAAGATCGACCACAGCTCTTCGCCCGATGCAGCGTCAATCCACACCGTTCCATCCTGGTATTCAAGCTCCCAATCTTCGCCGAGCATGTCCTCGACGTGATCTTCGCGGCCCCATTCGTACGCCTCACGACCATCGACCGGCTCCTCGGTGAACGAGCGGTAGAGCTCGCCAAGCTTCGGGTTCGGCTTCCAGGCGGTGAACGCGAGCCGGGCGCCAGGGCGCGCGACGCGCGCAAGCTCGAGCGCAACGTTCGCGTGGTCTGAGGCCCAGACGACCCCGAAGTTGGAGATCAGCACGTCGAACGCGCCGTCGTCGTAGGGGAGGTACTCGACGTTGCCCTGGTCGTAGATGACCGCGACCCCGGCATCTTCAGCGTCGAACCGAGCCTTCTCGAGCAGCGGTGCGTCGGTGTCGATCCCCGTTACATCAGCACCGAGCTGGGCCGCCTTAAGCGCGAGGGTGCCGCTGCCGGTCGCGAGATCGAGCACCGCGTCGCCGCCAGCAACCGCCGCGGCGGTGAGAAGTTCGCTGTCGACCGCTTCGATCAGACCGGCGAGGCGATCGGGGCCGTTACTGCCTGCTGTCGCGTCGTCCGTCACGACCCGGAGGATAGCGGTGGGATGGGTGATCTCTTCGATGATGCTGCAGGCCGCCGACTGGAGAGGCTTGCGCCCTTGGCGGGTCGCCTGCGGCCCGAGTCGATTGACGCGGTCGTCGGCCAGGAGCACGTGATTGGGCCGGGCAAGGCGTTGCGGCTGGCGATTGAGAACGATCGCGTTCCGTCGCTCCTCTTCTACGGCCCACCAGGGTCCGGGAAGACAACGCTCGCCCGGATTGTGGCGCGGTCGACGGGTGCGTTCTTCGAGGAGCTCTCGGCCGTGTCGGCGACCGTCGGGAACGTCCGTGACGTGTTGACGCGTGCGAAGGATCGGCTCGGGCAGACAGGCCAGCGCACGATCCTGTTCCTCGACGAGATCCATCGCTTCAACAAGGGGCAGCAGGATGCGTTGCTGCCGGGTGTCGAGGCGGGGCTCGTCACGCTGATCGGTGCGACGACCGAGAACCCGTACTTCGAGCTCAACTCGGCGTTGCTGTCGCGGCTCGCGATCTACGAGCTGCAGCCGTTGTCGGATGAGCAGATCGAGGAGGTCGTCCGTCGGGGCGCGGCGTCGCTTGGCGCTGAGGTGCCCGCCGACCTCGTGAGCTTCATCGCCGGCCGTTCGGGTGGTGATGCGCGCTCTGCGCTGGGGATCCTCGAGTTCACAGTCGACACTGCGCGTGCGGAGGGCGTTCCGGCTGAGGTGCGTCATGCCGAGGATGCTGCCCGTAAGCGGCCGCTCGTCTACGACAAGTCGGGTGACGTGCACCACGACATCATTTCGGCATGGATCAAGTCGACGCGCGCGAGTGACGTGCAGGCGTCGATCTACTACTTGGCGGCGATGCTCGAGGCGGGCGAGGATGCCCGCTTCATCGCACGGCGGATGATCGTGCTTGCGTCTGAAGACATCGGCAACGCAGACCCCCAGGCGCTGCAGGTCGC
>CAIWTI010000023.1 GCA_903915545.1 uncultured Actinomycetes bacterium
CGACGCCGGGATCAATAGGCCGTAGGCGCACACGACGATCGTGTCGACGGGCGCGTCGACGGGGAGCGCAGGTCGCTCCGGCTGCTCGACACGAATGCCAAGTCGATCGGCCGCCTCCTTCGCAGGTGGTGCGGCGAGCTTGCGACCACGGCCGCGAGGGGCGTCGGGACGCGTGAGCAGGTAGGCGATCTCGTGCCGTTCGGCGAGACGCTCGAGCACGTCGGCGCCGAGCGGAGCCGTCGCGGCGACGGCGAGCCGCATGGTTACCGGGGCAGTACGGGCTCGGTAAGAACCGGCCGCGGCCGAAGCGTGCCGAGAGCTTCCTTGCGACTCGCGGCATCGGTGCGGTCGATGATCAGCACGCCGTCAAGGTGGTCGAGCTCGTGCTGGACGACGCGCGCGCCGTAGCCCTCGAGGTCGTACGTCACGTCGTTGCCCTCAGGATCCTTGCCCGAGAGCGTGAGCTTGGTCGGCCGCTCGACGTCGACACGAACGTGCTGGAGCGAGAGGCAGCCTTCCTCGTCGGTGTCCTTGTCGGAGCCAACGTTCGAAAGCACCGGATTGACGATCGCCTTCGGGCCATCCTCGTCGGGCTCGAACACGAACACCCGCTGGAGGATGCCGACCTGCGTCGCAGCAAGTCCAACGCCAGCGGCGTCCTTCATCAGACCAATCATTCGCTCGACGAGATTAATCAAAGCCTCGTCAAAGATTTCGACCTCGTGCGCCCTTAGGCGAAGCGCAGGATCCGGGTACTGGCGGATCTGCTGCAGCGCTCGACGGCGAACGGCCTCGGCCTGCGCGAGTTCGAATTCCTCCGCGCTCGGGCCGTGATCGTGATCGTGGTCATGATCATGGTCGTGGTCGTGGTCGTGCTCATGACCGTGGTCGTGGTCATGATCGTCGTCGTGGCTGTGGTCGTGTTCGGTCACGGCGGGGAAGTGTACGCGGGACGGGGTGTCTTATGCAGGGAAGCGTGCAAGAACCCAATTTTCGTCGAGCAACGGCCGCGCGTACGGCTTGCCACCGATCTTCACGAAGTCGCGTGACTTCGGATCCATTGGCAGTCGCGCCTCGATCGGATACCAGCGGTTGTGCTTCTCGATCAGGTCGTTGATCTCGTCGAATCGCCAGGTCGAGGCGCGCTGTCGCCACGCGTCGCCCGTTCCGGTTTCGGCGTACGCGGCGGCAAGCAACTCAAGCTCCTCAGCCTCCATCAGCTCGATCGTCTTGAGCCGCTGCATGTACGGGAGCGGCCCGCCGAGCGAGGCAACGTAGATATCCGCCTCCGGACGGAAGTTCCGCAGTCGGCGACGGAGCGGCTTACCCGTGAGCGAGTTGATCTCCTGGTCTTCCTCAAGCAGCTTGCGCTCAACCTGAAACGGCGGGGTGACATCGCGCACACCCCACTCGCCAAGGATCTCCTCTGCCCACGGCCGCTTCATAGAGCCATTGTGCCCCGCCGCACCCGTCTCACCCCTGGGGTTGTCTAGAGGCCCTGAGTCGTGGGACTACAGCGACTGCGGATCGACGTCGACGACGGCCGTGAGGCCCGCCTTGCGCATAGCGGGAGCCGCGGCGGCAAGGAGGCGCGCCGCTCGGGCGGCGAACGCGCGCGGCTGGTCGGTCTTCCCCACAAGCTGCGCCCGGTAGCGACCACGCAGACGCAGAAGCGGCGCCGGACCAAGGAGTTCGCCATCAGGCAGCTCACGCCGGAGCTCTTCGAGCGCGCGCATCGCGGGTTCAAGCGCGGTACCCGTCACAACGATGCGCACGAGGTGGCGAAACGGTGGGTAGCCGAGCAGCTCGCGCCGTTCGAGCTCCTCACCGAGGAAACGGCCGACGTCATGGCGGGCGGCATAGACGATCGGGCGTGCGTCGGGCTGGAACGTCTGCACGATCACGCGACCCGGAGCGTCGCGACCGCTGCGGCCCGCGAGCTGCGTGATCAGCTGGAACGTCCGCTCCTCGGCCCGGAAGTCGGGCAGCGCGAGCGCCGTATCGGCGTCGATCACCGCGGCAAGCTCGACCCCCGCAAAGTCGTGGCCCTTCGCAACCATCTGTGTGCCAAGCAAGATCGCGCGATCCGCCGCAACGAACCGCTGAAGCGCCGCGGCGAGCTCCTCCGGCTTGTCGGCGGTGTCGGCGTCGAGTCGGATCAGCTCAAGGTCGGGAAAGTCGCGCTCAAGGTCACGCTCGAGCTTCTGGGTGCCAGCCCCGAGCCGGGCGAGCTCAACCGAGCCGCACGCCGGGCACGCCTCGGGAGACCGCTCACGCCGGCCGCAGTGATGGCATCGCAACTCACCCCCGTCGTGCAGGACGAGCGACACATCGCAATCGGTGCACCGGAGGGTCACGCCGCACGCGCGGCAATGCAGCGCGGGCGCCGCACCGCGCCGGTTGAGCAGCAGGATCGCCTTACCGCCCCCATCACCGTCGGCAACCCGCCGCAGAGCCTGCAGCAGCGGCGCGGAGAGCGGGTAGCCCGCCTCGTAGCGAAGGTCAACCACCTTGACCGGTGGCAGTCCCGGCCCGTGGCGCCCGTCGAGTTCGAGGCGTTCGAGGCGCGCCCAGCTCTCCGGGCGCGGCGTCGCGGAGCCAAACACGACCGTCGCGCCTTCGAGCGCCCCGCGCTTGGCCGCAATCGTTCGTGCGTCGTACCGGGGGTCTGACTCCTGCTTGTACGAGCTGTCGTGTTCCTCGTCGACCACCACAAGCCCGAGGCCACGGATCGGCGCAAAGATCGCCGACCGGGCACCAACGACGATCCGCGCTTCGCCGCTCGCGATCCGTGCACGTTCGTCGCGGCGCTGGGCGTCGGTCAGTCCCGAGTGAAGGATCGCAACGCGATCACCAAAGCGCGCCCGGACACGCCCGACCGTCTGCGGCGCCAAAGCGATCTCGGGAACGAGAACGATCACGCCAAGCCCGCGCTCAAGCGCCGCCCCTGCCGCCCGAAGGTAGACCTCGGTCTTGCCCGAGCCGGTTACCCCGTAGAGCAAGTACGACCCTCCACCACCGTCGAGCGATGCCTCGATCCGTTCCAACGCAGCGGCCTGCGAGGACGTCAGGTCGTGGGGATCGACACGCTGCCCGCCAAGCTCATGCGCCTCACCCGGAGGCGGCTGCTCCTTGCGGCGCTTTGGCATCTCGGGCGCGACGAGAGCCAGTGCTCGGGCGGGGGTCGAACCGTAGTAGTCGGCAAGCCACAGCGCGAGGTCGACCAGTGCGGGCGGCACCTGCCCCGTGACGCCCGTGATCGGGGACGCCGTGAAGCACTCCGGCGCCTCAGCGGAGACCGACGTCACGATGCCGCGAATCGTCTGTCGCCCAAACGGCGCGGAAACGATCGCGCCCTTCCCTACCCCTTCCTCAACCTCGTAGGTGAACTCCTTTGCGAGGTTGCGCGCAGCGACGAGCGGGTAGACGGCGGCGTAGGGCACCGGCTCACAGTAGAGGCGGCGCCTGTCGCAGCCGCTCTCAGGCGTTCGCAGGCTCTTCGTCGGCAGGTTGTGCGGGGAACAGCGCGCGCCACGAGAACGTCCGCGCCATCAACCCCATCGCAACGAGCCCAATCACGACGTTGCAGACGACGATCGCGATGTTCATCCCCACCGAGAACGCGAGCAGCGCAGCGGTCGAGACCGCCTTCCCGCGGAACACGTAGACGATCAGCCCCTGCTTGGTTCCCGCCCCGCCGGGTGTCGCTGGGAAGAGCGTGGCGAGCGAGTCAACGACCTGCGCAAGCAACGCGTAGTGAATCGACGCCTGGATGTGAAACGCCCGTAGGAAGCAGTAGAGCGTGGCGATGCGCAGCACCCACGAGAGCGCCTGCGGGACGACGACACCGAACAGCAGCCGCCGCGGCTGCGAGAACACCGCGAAGCCCTGCCGGATCCGATCGAAGAAGCGCTCGATGTGACCGCGCGCCCAGACGATCGCAACGACGATCACGATGGCGAGCACCGCGAGAGCGATCCCCGTCGCCTCCATGTGCCGGAAGAAGAAGCGCCATTCGACCGTCGGCAGCTTCTCGTACACCTGACGCGTCGGCAGCACACCGATCGCGAGCGCCCAGATCATCAACCCACCAGCTACCACCGCATCGAACGCTGTCTCGGCAACGAGCGTCGGTGCCAACGTCGCGATCTTCGCCCCCGGGATGCGTGCGCGAACGAGATAGAGCTTCACGAGATCGCCGCTCCGCGCCGGCGCGATCGAGTTGACCCCCACCCCGGCCACGTACGCGCCAAGCGTTGTCCGCAGCCGGATGCGGTGATCGGGATAGGCCGCAACAAGGATCGAGCGCCACGCAATCGCACGTAACACGAGCTTGAGACCGTGCAGCAGCAGGGCAAGCCCGAGGAACGTCCAGCCGACGTTCACAAGCTCATGGCCAAACACGCTCACCGCATGAAAGAACGCGTGCACCGCCATACGGTAGGCGCGGGCCGCGGACGGACATCGCGCCGTTACGATCTTTGCGATGGCACAGGGTCACTCTGTCGACGACTACCTCGAGACGATCTACTTCCTCGCGTTCCCGATCGGCGAATACCGTTTGACGGACACGTCAGTGCCGACGCTCGCAGCACGGGTCGCGGAAATGCTCGGCGTCTCCCGCGCCTCAGCGGGCGAGATGTTGAAGCGCCTTGAGGCGGACGGTCTCGTCGAACGCGGTGAGCACAAGGAGGCGATCCTCACCCCCGACGGTCGCGCCCGCGCCGAGAAGGTCGTTCGTCGCCATCGCATCATCGAGCGACTCCTGACCGACTTCATGGGCTACACCCCGGCCGAATCGCACGTCCATGCCGACGAGCTTGGCGACACGTTCTCCGACGAGATGATCGATCGAATCGAGGAGCGACTCGGTCATCCCGAACGCTGCCCGCACGGCTGGCCGATCCATCCGGAGCGCGAGCAAGCCGAGAACCTCGAGCTCGAACCGCTGTCCGACCTCGGCCGTGGCGGCCGTGGAACGATCGTGCGGCTCGCAGAGCACGACGGCGAACTCCTCGAATGGTTCTACGACGAAGGCCTCGTCCCAGGCACCGACGTAGAGCTCCTCCAAGGCGAGCCTGACTCAGCGCAGTTCATCGTCGCAACTGCGGCGGGCGAGAAAGCTCTCGCCTTGCGCGCTGCGGGCGGACTCTTCGTCCGCCGCGCCGCCTAAGTCGTCTCGCGCGGCTTGAAGCGGTAGGCGACCACGATCGTGGCCGCGGCCACGATCACGGCCACGATGTTCGGGACGATGATCACGGGGTTGCGCGTCGCGATCCCGTAGGCAAGCCACAGCACGAAGCCGACCAGCAACACCTGCAGATACCCCACCGACACCGACTTCGACGTGCGGTGAAGCAGGATCGCGCGGATCTGCAGGATCGGCGCAAGGGCCATCGCAACCCCGTAGGTCGCGGCTGCCCCAGCGATCAGGTTGGTCAACGCGCTACGCGGATGCGCCCGCGGGAACCGCGAGACCAGCCGCTGCAGCGAGTGCTGCCGCCTTGTCGGTGCGCTCCCACGTGAAGTCGTGATCCTCACGACCGAAGTGGCCGTACGCCGCCGTCTTCGCGTAGATCGGACGACGCAGGTCGAGATCACGGAGGATCGCGGCTGGGCGCAGGTCGAAGTGCTCACGCACGAGCTCCTCGATCTTGATCACCGAGATCTTCTCGGTTCCGAAGCACTCGACGAGGATCGAGAACGGATGCGCAACACCGATGGCGTAGGCGACCTGGATCTGGCAGCGGTCAGCAAGACCGGCTGCGACAACGTTCTTCGCGACGTAGCGGGCTGCGTAGGCGGCTGAGCGGTCGACCTTCGTGGGATCCTTGCCCGTGAACGCGCCGCCGCCGTGCGGCGCAGCGCCACCGTAGGTGTCGACGATGATCTTGCGGCCGGTAAGTCCGGCATCACCCATCGGACCGCCGATCACGAACTTGCCCGTCGGGTTGACGTAGACGAAGCCCTTCTCGTGCAGCTTCGCCGGGTCATACAGCTCCTTCGGCAGGATCGGCTCGATCACGTGATCGATCAGGTCAGGCTTGATGCCGGTCTCGGGATCCATACCTTCGCGGTGCTGCGTGGAGATCAGGACGCGCTCGATCTCGACCGGGCGCTGACGGCCGTTTGCGTCGACCTCGTAGCGCACCGTCACCTGCGTCTTCCCGTCGGGGCGCAGGTACGGAAGCATGTCGGACTTGCGCACCTCGGAGAGCCGCTTGGCCAACCGGTGGGCGAGCATGATCGGAAGCGGCATCAGCTCGGCCGTCTCGTTCGAGGCGTAGCCGAACATCAATCCCTGGTCGCCAGCGCCAAC
>CAIWTI010000024.1 GCA_903915545.1 uncultured Actinomycetes bacterium
CAAGGAGCTCGACCTGCAGGTCGTCATTCCAGTCGAGGATCTTCGCGAGCTTGGGTCGACGGCCGCAATGTCACACCCTGTTCAGAACGACGGGCAGGTCACCGACGGGTCAAACGAGTTTGCGGGCGCGTCGATCTGGCCGTCGATGTACCCCGAGCTACTCAAGCTCGTTCAGGAGCACCGCTCAACGATCGTTTTCGTGAACAACCGGCGCCTGGCAGAACGGCTGGCCCTCCGACTCAACGAGCTCGCCGAGGCCGAGATTGCTCGCGCGCATCACGGCAGCCTCGCGCGCGAGCAGCGCGTGATCGTTGAGGAAGACCTCAAGGCGGGTCGCATCCCGTGTCTCGTCGCGACCTCGTCGCTCGAGCTCGGTATCGACATGGGGGCAGTCGATCTTGTGATCCAGATCGAGTCGCCCAAGTCGGTCGCGCGCGGGCTGCAGCGCATCGGCCGCGCGGGCCACGAACTGAACGCCGTCTCCAAGGGGCGGATCTTCCCGAAGTTCCGGGCCGACCTCCTCGAATCCGCCGTTGTTGCCCGCGCCATGCGGGCGGGCGACATCGAAGAGACGGTCATTCCACGGAACCCGCTCGACGTGCTCGCGCAGCAGATCGTCGCGATCTCAGCCGACGAAGACATCTCGGTTGGCGAGCTCCACGAGCTCGTCAAGCACGCGTATCCGTTCGCCGAGATCTCGCGCGCCCAGCTCGAGAACGTCCTCGACATGCTCGCCGGTCGCTACCCGTCCGACGAGTTCGCCGAACTCCGCCCGCGGATCATCTGGGATCGGACGGGCGACATCATTCGTGCCCGCGAAGGTGCCCGCCGTCTGGCCGTGACGAACGCGGGAACGATCCCCGACCGCGGCCTCTATGGCGTGTTCCTCGTCGAAGGGGGCAGCCGCGTGGGTGAGCTCGACGAAGAGATGGTCTACGAGGCTCGGGTGGGGCAGACGTTCCTGCTCGGCGCATCGAGT
This sequence comes from uncultured Actinomycetes bacterium, assembly GCA_903915545.1. Lineage (GTDB taxonomy): Bacteria > Actinomycetota > Thermoleophilia > Gaiellales > Gaiellaceae > PALSA-600. The sequence continues at coordinate 980 of CAIWTI010000024.1, forward strand.
TGGCGGATCGAAGAGATCACGCGCGACCGCGTCCTCGTCTCGCCGGCACCCGGAGTCCCGGGGGCGGTGCCGTTCTGGCGTGGCGAAGGTGTGGGGCGCCCGTTCGAGCTCGGTCAGAAGATCGGCCGTACCGCTCGCGAGCTCTCGGCGCTCTCCGACGAGAAGGCGCTCGACCGCCTGCAAGACGAGTACTCGCTCGACGAGCGCGCCGCCCGCAACCTGCTGGCGTTCCTCAGCGACCAGCGCGCAGCCACGGGTGTGGTTCCGTCCGACCGCACGATCGTCGTCGAACGCTTCCGCGACGAGATCGGCGACTGGCGCGTCTGCATCCTCTCGCCGTTCGGTGGTCGCGTCCACGCACCGTGGGGGATGGCGCTCGCGGCGCGGTTGCGCGAATCGCAAGGCATCACGGCGCAGGCGATTTGGTCTGACGACGGCATTGCGCTCCACTTCCCCGACGCCGACACGCCGCCCAGCGCCGAAGACTTCGTCATTGACCCAGCTGAGCTCGAAGACCTCGTCGTCCACGAGCTAGGCGACACAGCCCTCTTCGGTGCCCGCTTCCGCGAGAACGCTGCCCGCTCTCTGCTCATCCCGCGTCGGGCGCCGGGCAAGCGCACACCGCTCTGGCAGCAGCGGCTGAAGGCCCAGTCACTCCTGCAGGTCGCACGCCGATACGGGTCGTTCCCCGTGATCCTCGAGACCTACCGCGAGTGCCTGCAAGACGTCTTCGATCTCCCCGCGCTCAAGAGCCTGCTCACCGGCATCCAAACGCGCACGATCGACGTCGTCGAAGTCGAGACGGGCAGCGCCTCGCCGTACAGCTCGTCACTGCTTTTCGACTACGTGGCGAGCTATATGTACGAAGACGACACGCCGCCTGCCGAACGGCGCGCGCAGGCGCTTTCGCTCGATCGTGACCTCCTCCGCGAGCTCCTCGGCCAGGAAGAGCTCCGCGACCTCCTCGATGCCGACGCGGTTGCCGACGTCGAACGCTCACTCCGGGGCGACCCACGCACACCCGACGAACTCCACGACGTTCTCCGGGTTCGGGGCGATCTCCGCGAAGGCGAATACAACCCCG
>CAIWTI010000025.1 GCA_903915545.1 uncultured Actinomycetes bacterium
CGCTCACATGCTCACATTGCGGTGGCTTCGTTCCGGACGATCGACTCCTCACGTTCATCCCACCGCCGCCACCTTCCGCGGAACCGGAGACGCCCGAGGGCGAGAACTCCGCCGATGCTGCCGAGGAGCCGTCGCGGATTGAGAATCAGCGTGTCAGTCGTGGTGCGCTGTTCCGTTCACTTGGCGGAATGGTTGCCGAGCGGGGCATCCTCAACAAATGAGCACCACACACGACAGCGGGCACGTCGACGAGCACAGCTCTGAGGAGGGCGGGATGCTTCGTCACGAAGAGATGCAGGTCTCGTACCCGTACGGAGCCGATCTGGCCCCTACGGTGACGTGTCCAACCTGCCAGTCAGTGCTCGTCCTGCCGCCCCGAATCTTCGTTGACGAGCCGATCGTCTGTGGCGAATGCGACACCGAGATGGACGACCCTCGTGCCGCATCGAATCGGTCAGCAGCGCACGTGATCGCTCCCGGCGGCGGATATACGGCCCCCGAGACACCGTCGATTCCGATTGATCAGAAGAAGACGAGCCGCAGTGGTCTACTCCGGCACCTCGGCGGCTACGTCGCTGAAAAGGGGATCAGCAAGATCCCGCGCATCCCCGGCACGTGATCACCACCCGCGAACCTCGACGCCCCGTCGCGCAGAGGTTCGAGATACACCACGACGAAGCACTAACCAATCGCGCCAACCGGCGTCGGTCACTCCACATGCCGAGACGCCTCCCAATCGTCGCGACGATCCTCACAAGCGCGCTCGTTTTTGTCGGACAATCGTTCGCCGCCTCCGACACGACGCAACAGACGATCCTCGCGGGAATCACGAAGGCCGCTGCTGCTGGGCAACTCACGCCGGCTGATGCCGCCTACGACCGCAGCGTGACAAACCGCGCGGCAAAGCTCGCAGCCTCGCTGCCCCACTCCCGCGCTGCTCCGCTCGCCGCCAACCTCAGCCAGGTCGCCGCCCAAGCCGACGCGTATTCGGCACCGGTCGCGCTCGCACTCTTTCACCAGCTCGCGTTCAACTCGACGTATCTCGCTGCGCGGTCGGCTCCGACAGTACGAACCGACGCGACCGACACTGATGGGATCGTCTATCGCTGGTTCTCGGGGAGCGGCTTCGAATTCCATCCACTCGCGAACTTCGGAGCCCTGAACGCTGACGTCGCGATCGGCAACGCCGTTGCGGCTCGGCAGCTCGCCGATGCGCTGATCGCTCGAGCAGTACCGGACGTCGGTGGAGGCATCGCGTGGGAGTACTTCTTCTCGTTTGAGGGCGGCCGCCCACCCTGGACATCGGGAATGGCACAAGCGGTTGCCGCACAAGCATTTGCCTCAGCTTCCGTATTGCTCCCCGACGATACGCAGCTCCTGCCTACGGCCAAGGCAGCGTTTCGCACGATCCCTGGGCGTCTCGTGCAGACCCTGAACGTCGGGCCGTGGATTCGGCTCTACAGCTTCAACAACGCCATCGTGCTGAACGCGCAGTTGCAGTCGGTCATCTCGCTTCAGTCCTATGCGACGACTGCAGGTGACGCGACCGCCGCATCGCTCGCTGCGTCGATGGCGACGGCGGCCGTAACCAAACTGCCGAGCTTCGATACCGGCTTCTGGAGCTACTACCAGCTGCCGTCGATCATCTCGCGCGTCGATTACCAGGATTACGTCATCACGCTGCTCAAACGGCTCGCGCTGAAAGACAAGCGCTTCTCCGACGCCGCCGCCCGCTTCGCGAACTACGACAAGCAGCCACCCCAGTTCAAGTTCGCCGATGCCAGCTCAACGCAGGTGAAGTTCTGGGTATCGAAGCCCGCGACCGTCACCGTCTCGAGCTTTGCTGCGCCGAAAGTCTTTGCGGTTACCGGTGGCTGGCACACGGTGTCGCTACCGGTTCCTGGAGCCGTCGGCACGTACCCGGTTACGCTCGCCGCCCGCGATTGGCTTGGCAACACCGCGAAGGCCGACGCCCTGCCGATCGTGCGCGTTGCAACACCGTCCGGACAGTCAGCGACTGCCGCCCTCCCCCGTATGTCGTCGACAACCGCGGGCATTCGACGTGTCGCCGGAACGCCAGGGCAATCGATTCGCGTGATGATCGGCCTCGACGTGATGGCGCAGATGCCACTTGCGCTGAAAGAGGGCATCGACTCGGTGCGCTGGTCGATGATCTGGCAGCCGGGAGCGACAGGGCCCGATCCAAACCTCGTGGCGCAGCTCCTGACGCTCCCCGCGCCGTACTTGCTGACGCTGGAGATCTACGCAACACCGGTACCGACCGACGACGCCGGCAAAGCAGCGCTCGCATCGTTTGCGCAAGCGATCGTGCAGCAGGTGCCGTCGATCCACGACATCTTGTTTGGCCCGCCGCCAACACGTCAGAACGCGGCCGCGTACATCGCGGCGTTGCAGGCCGTCAACGCAGGGGCGAAGGCGGCAAATCCCGGTGTCTTCGTTGGCGGCGAACTCGACGGCACCGTGCAACCGCGCCAGGTACTGCTCGCAATGGGTAACGCCTACGTCGCGACGGGCGGAACGCAGCCGCTGATGGACGAGCTCGCGTTTCGCCCGGCCCTCACAAACAGCTCGGCCGTGTGGGGTGTGACGTCGTACCCCACGCTCGTCAAGACGCTGACCCAAGCATTCTCGGCAACCTCGATCGCGGGCGCGACCCTGCCGATCCTCTACGACCAGGTCGCCGTGCAAGCTGCCGTACCAGCCGACAAGGCACCGCTCTATTCCGACTCAGGCGCGCAAACGATCGTGGGCACCGAGGCCGCGCAGGCGACGACCTACGCAAGCGTGCTGGCAAAGGCGACATGCCAAACGACCGTTGCCGGAGTGATCTTCCACCGCTTGGCCGATACAGGTCAGCCAGGCGAGGAGTCCGGACTCTTCTACCCCGACGGAGCAGCAAAGTCGAATGCCGCCGCGTTTGCGACAGCGGTTGGGTCGGCACGGAGTGGTGTCTCGTCGGCCTGCGCGCCAGCAACCCCACCTGCCGTAGCCGCATCCGCGACGGGCATCACGTTCCCAACAACGATCTCGGCAAGCACCGGTGGAGCTGCAGTGCAGTTCGCGTGTGCCAAGGACTGTCTGTACCTCGTGACACTCGATCGGGCAACCGACGGGAAGCCTGTCCTCGCAGCGCGCGGTGCAACAGCAGCCGGAAGCACAGTCAGCGTGACGCTTCCCAAGCTGCCCATCGCAGCAGGGAGCTACCGGTTCACCGTGCGTCTTGTGAATCAGTCCGATCCAGGGCCGATCCAGACGCTGCAGAGCGACCCGGCGCAAGCCTCGTAGCCTCACCGCTCTCGCCCACGAAATCCTGACGGAAGGTTTACGTCCCTGACCGCAAGACGCGGAGGGCTGCGGCGTCTAGGTGTGTATCAGCACGTAGTCCAACGAAAAGAGGATCGGTATGCGCAAGCTCCTTTCACTCGTCGGCGCGATCGCAGCGCTCTCGATCGTCGGCGCCGCCGCCGCAAACGAATTCGGCGGTAGCACCGTCAAATCCGTGAACGCAACGTTCTCGGCACCGACGTCCAGCGTCTCCTGGACACTCACGTGCACCGGCACCGACGGCACCTACAGTGCAACCCGGGCCGTCTACACGGGTACGGCCGCAAGTTCCGAAGCAACGCTCAATGGGCCGCTCACGCTCAACACCCAGAGCCTGCTCAACACCACGACCGGCCTCGGCACGATCCAGGGCGACTTCACGATCACTACGTCGACATGCCGGGTCGCTGGCTCGTTGTCATCGGTGATCTCCGCTGGAACCGTCGCCGGCCTGCTCGAAGCACGGTCGACCCACGACGGCCCGGGCCTTGAGGCGAACTTCAGCGCCAATTACGACGCCACCGCGGGATTCACAAACGGCAAGATCGGCGCCACCACGGGCGGTCAGGCTGTTGAGCTCCTCCCCGCCTCGTGCACCCCTGCACAGCAGGCTGGCCCAGAAACGATCCAGGTGAACGGGGCGGTCACTGCGGTGTCCGCCACGTCAATCAGCGCCGCTGGCGTCACCTGCGTCGTACCTGCATCGCTGACCTCGACGGCAACCGCGGTGCACGTTGGTGACCGTGTTTCGCTCGAGTGCACCGTCGCGAATGGGACGACGACGCTTGCCAAGCTCGGGCCCGCGAAGGTCTCAACTGACCATCACGGCGACCAGAACTGGCTCCGCTCAATCGTGAAGGCCTGGAATCACGGGCACCACAGCAACCGGTAGCGCGTAGCCAACAGGCGGGCCGGGGTGGCACCACCGCACCCCGGCCCGCCTGTCTACGCCCCTCAAGCTCGCCGGGCCCAACAGTCGAATGAGGCGTTTCGACAAGTGAGACGATTCGCCTGCGCCGCCCGGGCGATTCAATCCAACCTCGCACCGTTTCACGTAGTGCAGGGGACAGATGTTCCCCGCACGCATTGAGTTGAATTCGCTCTTTAGGTCAACGCGTTTCGTGCCGACAGTAAGAGGGTGGGTAGTCCGATGAGAGAACGACTCTCCCCGATGCTGACACTCGGGCTCGCATTCGCGTTCCTTCCGGCCGCGATTGAAATCGTCTATGGGCGCACCACCGTGTTCCTCAGCGGGAACGTGCACTTCTTCGCGGTCGGCTTTAGCGCGACCGCGGCAGCCGGGGCGGCGATTCTCTTGACGGTCGCAGGCGCTCGCCTCAACGACCAGCGAACCGTGCTCGTTGGAACGGCGTTCACCGTGATGGCATCGCTGCTGGCGCTGCACGGGCTTGCAACCCAGGGGTTCATTCTGAAGTCGGCAAACGGCGTCGGGATCTTCACTGGTGGTCTGACGCTCCCAATCGGTGGCTCGCTGCTCGCGTTGTGCGTTGTGCAGCTCCCCTCCTGGCTCAACTCGACGAGCGCGCTCGTGCGTTTGCAGATCGCCTTACTCCTCGCGATCGCGGCGACGGGTGCCGTCGCCCTCGCGTTTCCGTCGTTGATCCCCGCCGTCCCGAAGGCTGGCAGCGCGCCCGCGTTGCTGCTCCTTGGTGCGAGCCTGCCGATCTTTGCGCTGCTTGCGTGGCGTGCACTTCGAACGTTTCTCCTCACGCGCCGCGGCCTCGATCTCGTGGTGTTCTCGGGTGTGATCTGGCTCGCGACATCGCTCGTCGCATCGCTTACCACGAGCTACCTCGAACTCGGCTGGTGGGTGGGCCACGGAATCGAACTCGACGGCATCCTGCTCGTCGGCATTCCCGTTGCGATCGACCTCGCGCACTCAGCGCAGTCTCGACCGCTCGTTGGTGACATCCACGCGGTCGAGCTCGTCTCGTCCGAGGAGGTGTTCCTCGGCGCGCAGGTTCGAGCACTCACCGTCAGCCTGGGCCGTCGGGACGAGTACACCGAGCAGCACACCCGTCGCGTGGCACACCGGGCCGTGCAGGTTGGTGAACGCCTTGGGCTGTCACCACGGCGGCTTCGCGCGCTGGCGATTGGTGGCCTCGTGCACGACATCGGAAAGCTCTCGATCGCAGACAGCATCCTCAAGAAGCCGGGACCGCTGGACGACGACGAGTACCGCACGATTCAACGACACGCCGAGTGGGGCTACCGCCTGCTTGAGGAGATCGGCGGCTTCTCCGACACCGTCCGCCGTCTCGTCCGCGACCATCACGAGCGCCTCGATGGTGCCGGCTATCCGAATGGATTGCAGGGTCGCGAGATCGATCTCGACACCCGCATCCTCACCGTGTGTGACGTCTACGACGCGCTGATCTCGCCACGGGTCTATCGACCGGCATGGAGCCACGAGCAGGCAATGGCGCTCCTCCGTGCCGAAGCCGGTATTGCATACGACGCACGCTGTGTCGACGCACTCGAAGAGGTGCTCAGCGCCGAAGGTGACACAAGCGAGTGCGACAAGGCATCGACCACCGTCACGACCGACCTCTTCCCGTCGCTGATGGAGGGCGCAACCCGGTGAGCATCTCGATCACCCCAATCGCACACCTCCTTGCAGGGGCCGCCGGACGACACCCCGAGGTGCTCACGTCGCGCGAGGAGCTCTTCCGCGCACTGACGCATCACACCCCCGTCGGCATCTTTGTCTCCAACACCGATGGACGTTGCGAGTACGTGAACCGGCGTTGGACCGAACTCACAGGGCTTGAGAGCAGCGAAGCCTACGGCGACGGCTGGCTCTCGGCGATCCACCCAGCCGATCGCGAACGCGTCGAGCGCGAATGGCGCGAATCTGCCGCATCCGGAAAGGACTCGGTTGCGGAATACCGCTTCATCCGCCCCGATGGAACCGTTTCGTGGATCGAGGGGTACGCAACTGCGATGCGCAACGACGACGGCGACGTCATCGGGTGGGTCGGCACGTGCCTCGATCTGACGGCGCGACGCTCCGCCGAGGAAGCCGTCGTTGCCGCGTCGGAGCGCTTCCGCGCCTCCTTCGATAATGCGCCAATCGGGATGGGAACGGTCTCGATCGACGGACGTTGGCTCCAGGCCAATGAAGCTCTCTGCGCGGTACTCGGATACACGGAAAAGGAACTCCGCCGTCTCACGCTCGATGACGTGACACCAAGGGGCGAACGTGTCGTCGCGCTCGGCGAGCACCGCCAGGAGGCTCAGTTCGTGCGGGAAGACGAATCGCTCGTGTGGGTCGCGTTCTCGAGCAGCATCGTCTTTGATCGGGCGCAGCGTCCGCTCTACGCAGTCGTGCAGATCGAAGACATCGGCGACCGCAAACGAGCCGAACGCGAGCTACGCCGACTTGCCGACTACGACTCGCTCACAGGGTTGATGAATCGGCGCTGCTTCCTGGAAGCGCTGCGGCGAGCGCTCCGCACGATTCGGCGTGACGGCGGCACTGGCGCGCTGCTCGTTCTCGATCTCGACGACTTCAAGGTGATCAACGACACGGCCGGGCACCCCGAAGGCGACCGCGTCCTCCGTGCGGCGGCCGAGGCAATGCGGCGTCGCCTGCGGACAAGCGATCTTGTCGGGCGTCTCGGCGGCGACGAGTTCGCGGCGCTCCTCATGGATGTCACCCCCGAACAGGCGGAGGGTGTTGCCGAAGAGATCATGCGGGCGGTCGAAGCGATCACCGTCGAACACGCAGATACCGTCCTCACAACCTCAGTGAGCGTCGGCATTGGAATGATCGACGACGAAACGACCCTCGACGAGGATGCGCTCCTCGCCGATGCCGATCGCGCGATGTACGAGCGGAAGGCCGCTCGTCGTGACAGCTAGCCCCCTGACGGGCGCGTTCGCCACGGGGTGGGATCCGGCGCCGTCCGTGCTGATCCCTGCTGCGCTCGGACTCGTCCTTTACGCGCGTGGCTTCCTGCGGCTCCGTGGGCGCGGGCGCGGTGACCTTGCTTCGCCGCTCCGAGCGACCGCCTTCGGCTCAGGTGTCGTTGTCGCGCTGACCGCCCTCGCGACTCCACTGGCGGGCGATGCCCACACGTCGCTCCGCTCGCACATGATCGAGCACGTCCTCATTGGAGACATCGCCCCCGCCTTGATCGCGATCGGACTAACCGGCCCAGTGTTTCTCTTCGTCGTGCCTCGACCGATCTTGGCGACCGTTGCAACGACCCCATGGCTACGACAGAGCGCGAGCCTGTTGACCCAGCCCGTGGTGGCCGTCGCACTCTGGGCAGCAGCCCTAGGCGCGTGGCACATTCCGACGCTCTACGACGCGGCGGTGACCTCAAGCGCCCTCCACGCACTCGAACATGCGTCCTTCTTCCTCGCAGGGTTGCTTGTGTGGACAGCGATGCTCGACAGCGCACCTCGTCGTCGGCTCTCGCTCGGACGGCGACTTGCCGTGGCCGGCTGCCTCTTTGCCGGTGGCCAGGTGCTCGCCGACGTGCTCCTCTTCGCAAGCCCCCTCTACCCGACGTACGCCGCTGCGCAACACGGGTCGGCGATCAACGACCAGCAAAGCGCCGCAATTGTGATGATGGGCGAACAGACCCTCACCCTAGGCCTGTTTGGGGCGCTCGTCCTTCTCCGTGCCTTCCGTGGCGCGTCCGCGCGTCAGTCGGGGGGTGCGATCGGAAATCCCGACGTCGAAAGCACTCTGCCGTCGGCCATGATGGTCATCGCCTCGTAACCCACGAGTCGCGCTGTCCAGGCAGGGCCCTTCTCGTCCATTGCAAACGCCGCTGTTGCAAACGCGTCGGCGTCGGCGAGCACGGGGCCGGTGATCGTCACCGAAAGCGCTTCGCGAGGCGACGCGCCGGTATGTGGATCCACCACGTGATCGCCGCGGATGTAGGCGCCCGACGTCGCCACGGCGAGATCGTTACCCGCAACGACAGCGGCGATCTTGTCGGTCGCCGTCGGGTGCTGAATCCCGACACGCCATTCCAGCTCAGGATCGGCTCTGCCGGCAAGCCGCATATCGCCACCGGCACTGACTGCGAAGTTCTCGAGCCCAGCTGCGAGCAACAGCTCTGCCGCACGATCAACCGACCACCCTTTGACAAGCCCGGAAGGGTCAAGCGATCGATCGGGTGTTGCACGCATGTCGAAGTAGCCGTCGGTGATCTCGGTTAGCTCTTCGCAGCGATCAAGGATGAACTTCATGTCATCGCTGCACTCGCGCCGATGGAGCTCGCCGCGATTGAGACGGCTGATCTCGCTGTCGTCCTTGTACGTGCTGAATACGTTGTCGACCTCGCGGAACCACGC
>CAIWTI010000026.1 GCA_903915545.1 uncultured Actinomycetes bacterium
ACTCGAACCTGCAACCCCCGGTTTTGGAGACCGGTGCGCTACCAATTGCGCCACGCCCCTCGGTTGCGGGCCGATTGTAGCCGCCGCACGACGCAGCCCTCACCATCGGCGGGCATCATCTCGGCGTGGGGAAGCTCGGACTACCGCTCCTGTTCGCCGTAATCACGGTCGCGTTCGCCGCGATCGCGATCGACGCGCTCTACGCCGGACGTTGGGTAATTACGATCGCCGCGGGCGGTCTTGCCTTCTGGATGGGGTCGTTTGCGTGGGGCGGACTAAGGAGATTCAGGCGCTAAGGCGTATAGGAGCGAACCGTGGCCGAAGCCGACCTCGAAACTCTCGCCCTTTGGCACAAGTACCGCCAGTCGCACGACAAGGCGGTGCGTGATCGCCTGATCGTCGCGTACGCGCCGCTCGTCAAGTACGTCGCTGGACGTCTCGGTGCGGGCCTGCCGGCGCACGTCGACGATGCTGATCTCGTTTCGTACGGGCTGCTTGGCCTGATCTCGGCGATCGAACGGTACGACCCCGACCGCGACACGAAGTTTGAGACCTACGCCGTCGTGCGTATCCGCGGCGCGATCATCGACGAGCTGCGCGCACTCGATTGGGTGCCGCGCTCGGTGCGTGCACGGTCACGCGAGATTGAGCATGCGATCACGGAACTCGAAGGCAAGCTTGGTCGCGCCCCCGACGACTCCGAGATCGCCGAGAAGGTCGGGATCACCGAGGACGAGCTCGATCAGTCGCTCTCCGAGATCTCACGCTCGTCGATCGCCGCGCTCGATGAGCTGTGGGCACAGGGTGGGGAAGGCGATCAGGTGTCGCTGCTCGAAACGCTCGAGGATCCGTCGGGTCCGCGACCCGTCGACTCGCTGACCGAGGCTGAGACACGCGCTGCAGTTCCATCCGCGATCGCCCGCCTGCCCGAGCGAGAGAAGATCGTCGTGACGCTCTACTACTACGAAGAGCTGACGCTGCGCGAAATCGGCGAAGTGCTCGGCGTCACCGAGTCGCGCGTGTCGCAGCTGCACACGAAAGCGATCCTGCGGCTCAAGTCACGCCTCGCCGGCGCCGCGATCCGCTCGTAGCCAGCGCGCCAGCCTCGTAGAAAACCCCCATAGCGGTGGGCGCGCGAGCGTCGTATGGTCCCGGCGACAAGAACGTCTCCGAGGAGGTCGAGCCATGCCACTGGAGCCCGGGAAGATCCGCAACGTTGCCGTCGTCGGCCATCGCGGAACAGGGAAGACGTCGCTCGTCGAAGCGATGTTGTTTCAGGCGGGAAAGATCAACCGACTCGGATCGATCGAGGCGGGCACGACCGTTGGCGACTGGGACGACGAAGAGCATCGCCGCCAGATGTCGCTCGCGTCGTCGCTCTGCACGCTCTACTGGCAGGGCGAGAAGATCAACCTGCTCGACACCCCTGGCGACCCTGGGTTTCAAGCCGACACGATCGCGGCGCTCCGCGTCGTCGAAGGCGCTCTTGTTGTCGTCTCGGGCGTGATGGGCGTCGAGGTCAACACGACACGCGTCTGGGATAGAGCGGAGGAGCTCGAACTCTCGCGCGTCGTTGTCGTGAACATGCTCGACCGCGAACGCGCCGACTTCTTCCGCACGCTTGCCTCGCTCCAGGAGCAGCTCTCGACGCGCTGCGTTGCGATCCAGCTGCCGATCGGCACCGAGCACGACCTAGCGGGTGTCGTCGACCTGCTCCACAACTGCTCGTACACCGACCCGACGGGCGGTCGTGAAGGCGATCCAGAGCCGATTCCCGAGTCGATGGCGTCGATCGCGGCCGAGTACCGCGAGAAGCTGCTCGACGCAGTCGTCGAGACCGACGCGGCGCTGATGGAGCGCTACCTCGCGGGCGAGGAGCTCGACCCGCACGACATCGCGGTTGCGCTCAAGGCCGCCGTGACCAGGGACGAGATCTATCCGGTCGCGTGCGGTGTCGCCACCAAGAATCTCGGCACGCACGCGATTCTCGACCTGCTCGTGGAGGGCGTCCCGTCGCCATCGACCAAGCCATCGCCGATCTCCACCGAGGCATCGACGGTCGCGTTCGTCTTCAAGACGTTGGCCGACCCGTTCGCGGGCCGCATCTCGCTGTTCCGGGTGTACGCGGGTTCGGTTGCCACCGACTCGGCCGTTGTCAACCACCGCGACCAATCGAAAGAGCGGCTCGGCTCGCTGATGAGCATGCAAGGCAAAGACCACGAGCGCGCCGACGGCTTTGGTGCCGGCGACATCGGCGCAGTGGCGAAGCTGAAGGACGTCCAGACGGGCGATGTCCTGCTCGACTACGAGCACGAGATCGCTCTCGCGCCGTTCCAGTGGCCAGAGCCCGTGATGAGCTTCGCGATCACGCCCAAGACGAAGGGCGACGAGGACAAGGTCGCCCAGGCGTTGCGACGGCTGCGCGAGGAAGACCCGACGCTCCAGCTGCGCCGCGACCAGCAGACCGGGGAGGAGATCCTCGCCGGCATGAGCCAGGTGCATGTCGAAGTCGCGGTTGGCCGCCTCAAGTCCCGATTCGGTCTCGAGGTTGAGCTGCACCCACCGCGCGTCCCGTACCTCGAGACGATCAAGACGAGCGCCCGTGCGCATGGTCGGTACAAGAAGCAGACCGGCGGGCGCGGACAGTTCGGTGACTGCCAGATCGTGATCGAACCGCTCGAGGGTCACACCGGCTACGAGTTCGTCGACGAGATCGTCGGCGGCGTTGTTCCGGGCGGCTTCCGACCTGCGGTCGACAAGGGCATCCAGGAGGCGATGGCGCACGGCGAACTCGCAGCAGCGCCCGTGCAGGGTGTGCGCGTCCGACTCGTCGACGGCTCGTACCACCCTGTCGACTCGTCGGAGATGGCGTTCAAGTTCGCCGGGTCGATGGCTTTCCGCGAGGCGTACGCGAAGGCTGAGCCGTCGCTCCTCGAACCGATCATGGAGATCGAGATCACCGTTCCCGACGAGTCCGTCGGTGCAGTAAACGGCGACCTCAACTCGCGCCGCGGCCGCCTGCACGGCATGGATCCGAAGGGTGGCATGACCACAATTCGGGCCGAAGTACCGATGGCCGAGGTGCTCGCGTACGCGCCCACACTCACGTCGATGACAGGTGGTCGAGGCGAGTACCACATGCATTTCCTGCGTTACGAAGAGGTTCCTCAGCACATCGCTCAGAAGCTGATCGAGCAGACGCGCAAAGAGCGGGAGGCGGTAACCGCCTGACCCTGCGGCGAAACCCGGGTCTGAGCAGGAGTTTTCTCGCCCCTCTGGTGCGGAAAAAGCTACGCTGCCGACCCGATGCGTGTGACCAAGGTTGATGTCGATCGCCAGTGCGCTGTCTGTGAGCGGACGCTGCTGCTTGGCGAGCGAACGATTCGGTTAACGCCAAACGGCGGCGAGGATTACGTTGACGTCTGCCCGCTGTGCCGCGAGACCGCCCTCGAGTACGGCTGGGTGAAGGAAGGGTCGCCGCTCTCCCCGACGGTTCCGATGGAGCGCCGGAAGAGCCGCTGGTCGCTCGCGTCCTTCCTCGGCACACCCCGCACGGCTGCACGCGTTCCCGCGCTCGCCGACCCGGCTCGCGAAGGGCTTACCGAAGGTGACCTCGCCCTGATCGAGGCGGCCGACATCTTCAACGCGTCGACCTATCGCCGCACGCTCGCGGGTATCGCGAAGAGTCTGGGCGCCCCGGCGATCTCGATCGTCCCGCTCTCGGGCATCACCTCCGACCTTGTCGTCACGGTCGTCTGGGACATCAGCTGGTACCAGTACCGCGTCATGCCCGGGTCGAACCAGCCGGTGCGTCTCGAAGAGCGCGGGCTCGACCCAACAGAGCTTGAGCGGTCGTTCGTTGAGTGGAACGCAACGCTCGCCGACGACGGCCGGATCATCCCCAACATCGCGCGAACCTAAGGCCTGCGGCCGCATCGGTCGTACACTGCCCGCGTGATCTACTGCGTCGTCCCTCGCGAACTCGAAGACCAGCTCTTCGACAAACTCGTTGAGCACTACAAGGACAACCCGAACGTGACGGTCATCGTCGATCGGCGATTCGGCAACGATCGCCGTGCTGGCCAGCCGCCGGGCGAGTTCGCCGAGCGCCGCAAGACGCGCGATCGACGCCGTCCACGCGTGCCAGGGACGTTCCCGCAGATCGGCGCACCCGATGAGGAGAACGAATGAGCGTCCACCCGAACCTGATCGGCGCAGAGCGCAGCTTGGCAGCGAGCGGTGACACGTTCGTCTCGACGATGCCCGCGACCGGTGCAGAGGTGGGCACATTTCCGCGCTCGGCCAAGGTCGATGTCGACCGCGCTGTCGCCTCGGCGAAGGCTGCGTTCGACGGTTGGCGTCTGACTCCGGCACCGGAGCGGGGCGCGATCCTCTTCCGTTTCGCAGACATCCTGCGCGCCCACAAGGATGAGCTCACCCTGCTGATGACCCAGGAGATGGGCAAGGTTGCGGCCGAGGCTGGCGGCGACGTGCAGGAGGCGATCGACATGAGCCTCTACATGGCGGGCGAAGGTCGGCGGCTCTCGGGCCAGACCACACCAAGCGAGTTGCGCGACAAGTTCATGATGAGCGTACGGATGCCGATCGGTGTCGTTGGCGCAATCACGCCGTGGAACTTCCCAATTGCGATTCCGTCGTGGAAGCTCGCGCCCGCACTGATCTGTGGCAACACCGTCGTCTTGAAGCCGGCCGAAGACACGCCGCTGCTCGCCCAACGCTTCGTCGAGCTGCTCCACGAGGCGGGGCTGCCTGACGGCGTCGTGAACATCGTCCATGGCTTTGGTGAAGAGGCAGGCGACGCGCTCGTGCGTCACCCCGACGTGCCGGTGCTGAGCTTCACTGGCTCGCGCGAGACCGGCATTGCCGTCACGAAGGCGGCCGCCGACAACTTGAAGCACGTCCACCTTGAGCTTGGCGGCAAGAACGCGATCATCGTGATGGACGACGCCGATATCGACCTGGCCGTCGACGGCATCGTCTGGTCGGCCTTCGGTACTGCCGGCCAGCGGTGCACGGCCGCGTCGCGCGTGATCGTCCACCGCGCGGTCTACGACGAGCTGCAGAAGCGCCTCGTCGCGCGCGTCGAGAAGCTCCGGCTTGGCCTGCCGTGGGATCCCGACACAGACATTGGGCCGCTGATCAACGCGGCCGCGCTCGCGAAGGTGCACTCCTATACCGAGATCGGTCTTGGCGAGGGCGCGAAGCTGCTCACCGGCGGTGAGCCAGGCAGCTCCGATGGCTTCTACTACCGCCCGACAGTCTTCGCCGATGTCGAGGCTGGCATGCGGATCGCACGCGAAGAGATCT
This sequence comes from uncultured Actinomycetes bacterium, assembly GCA_903915545.1. Taxonomy (GTDB): domain Bacteria; phylum Actinomycetota; class Thermoleophilia; order Gaiellales; family Gaiellaceae; genus PALSA-600. The sequence continues at coordinate 5,329 of CAIWTI010000026.1, forward strand.
TCGGGCCGACGACGACGCTGATCCCTGTCGGCAGCTTCGAGGAGGCAATCGCTGCGGCCAACAGCGTCGAGTACGGGCTGTCGTCTTCGATCTTTACCCGCGACGTCAACAAGGCCTTCCGCGCCATGCGCGACCTGCAGGCGGGCATCACCTACATCAACGCCGGCACGACAGGCGCCGAGGTGCACCTGCCGTTCGGTGGCGTCAAAGGCACGGGCAACGGCCACCGTGAAGCGGGCCAGGCGGCGCTCGACGTGTTCACCGAGTGGAAGTCGATCTACGTCGACTACTCGGGCAAGCTCCAGCGCGCCCAGATCGACAACCAGTAGTCGTGGTCGTTCGTCTCTTCACCGACGGTGGTGCTC